>JAOZUR010000006.1 GCA_029938555.1 Candidatus Sabulitectum sp.
AAATCCATATCTTACAATAGTTTATCACTATAGCGTACCACCTTCTGTTAATCGTTCAATTACCAGTTAAGTCAGAATAACTGTAAAAATCAACTCTGCTTGTTTTCTATTCTTCCGACCGATCTCAGCTACTACTTACACTTACTACCTTGCTCTAACATCTCTTAATGAATACTATCGAAACGAATATCGTGCTACCATTACATAATCGATTACAAGCAATAAAACTAATACTACTATAGAACCCATTGCCACGCATAGCACAAATAATGCTTTCTACTATTGCAACCTATGCCACTATAAGTGATTGTTATAAAGTTATATAACTCCAGTCATATCTGCATCTTGTTCAAAAAATTGTCATGTTCAACAAAGATGAACAAAAGATATTATTGAACAAAGGATGGATCGGCCATGGAAGGTATTCAGCGAAAACGGGAAAAAGTATAAACAGCTTTTTACCTGTGGCAACTGCTTCAAATTCTGTCAAGCGTAACACTGACTAGTTTGAGATTGTTAAAATATCAAGCATGCGTCCAAGATACACAGGAGATTCAAAACCAATAATCACAGGTTTTCCCGATGTTACCTTTGAAATAAATAACAATTTTCGATCAAGATCAACTTCAACATCTTCAATGTCATTTAGCTTTACTGTTGAGGTCCCGTTATCAATAACCACAAGCCTCTTCGAGGTGACCACAAGAGTACCACTTCTTTTTTGGGTGTATTCATAACCATCATCTGTTCTTTTAGATTTCTTTCTTGTGTATACCTCACCGGTTGAAAATAGAAACGCTGATTCATTCCTGGTAGTATGAAAGGAGACTTCACTCTTTGGAATGGAAGTAAGTGGGTCAGAAAGTGATTGTGCATTCTTTATGTCAGCAAGTATGGCCAATTCATCCTTGATTTCTTCTCTTGGGATTTGCAAACCTTCAATTAAATTGTTGATCCTGGTATCCTCTTCCTGAGAAATAAACTGATCTGCAATTGCTTCAAGATATGTTTCATTAAGAACATCCTTCTTCACAGTAAGATAATTAGAAGAAGGTAGGTTCAAGACTTGCTCTGCAACACGGATTAGCCTTGTTTTGTCTTGCGTAATACTTTCAGCTTCCAGTGCCCCCTGGATTACCAATCGATACACATCAATCAGAAGTTCTGAAATGATTTTTTTATACCTCTTTGAAGAAGGTAGAGTCTCTCTAAGATTTAAGCTCATGGATTTATCTTCGTCACTTGGTAAAACACCTTGTGAACTAAAGATTGCAATTAGGTGCTGCTTGTACTGCTCAATTTTTCTCTTCTGCTTGTGGATCACAGCGAAATAGGCTGCTACTGCCCCCAGCGCAAGAGTAATAAAGCCATAAAAAACATAGGAACTTGAATAGGCTTTCAACATAAAACTGATAATTAAAATACCAATGATTCCAAATACTATAACTTCATTCCCACCAGCAGCTTGAGGAACACTTTTCTGATATGAACTCGAAGTAGTATTAGTGCTTTTCGCATTAAGACTTTTCCTGTAGTACATACCGTGTCGCCCAGCAAATACATGTACTCCTGATGGCCCAGCACTTAATCGCGCTCCCTTTACACCTCCGGAAATACCTAATCCGCTCTTAGATATATTTAACCTGATAGGGCCAACGGAAAGAGCTTTTCTTAAGAATAGACCCATTCCTCCTCCATTCTGATCATGCACATGACATCTTCAAAGGAATAATTTACTAAGTAATCGAATAATCCAAAATTAAGTTTAGGCGCCCAGAAATCACCTTAAAACAACCACTCTTTCAGTAGCAGTGTAACCACCGGCACGCATGGTACAGAAGTAAACACCCTCAACAAGTTCTGTATAATTCACTGAATGGGTACCTTTAGGGAACTCCCGTGAAGTTCGCCTTATTACTCGACCGGAAACATCGAACAAAGAAAGTTCAACAAATCCAACTTCTGGAACTGATACCAAAGCCGAGAAAAAACCGTGGGAAGGGTTCTCTGATGTACTCAATGACCAGAACTCTACTTCACTTGATTCACTCTCCCCTACACCCACCTGTGTGGTGTAACTGAAAGCCACATCAAAAAGTTCTGGTGATACTTCTGGAGCAGAGGTTTCCAATATAACCTTGTACTGTAAATACCTTGTTGAATCAGCAAGAATTCCACCTAAAGGAGTGTGGGAAGCAAAAACAGTATCGGACCAAACTCCCATGTTAGATGAATCATCTGAACTTCTGAATTGAAAACTCACCGATGTACCTGCTGGTTCCTGTGAATTAGATAAGAAGATATTCCATTCTTCAACATCACCTGCGTCAAGAATGGAAGATTCAAGGCTTCCTATTGGAAAATAACTCATAACATTCCACCAGGAGATAACATCATAATTATAGGCAGATGCTAGAATATCATTATATCCGTCACCGTTTATATCAGAACAAAAAACCGAGTTATGACCAGCAAAGTTTCCATCCACAGTGTGCTTTGTCCAAGTTGTTCCACTACCATTTGTGTTCTCCCACCAGGTAATCTTATTCTCAATATCTCCAGCACCTAGTATATCACTATCACCATCGCCATCTAAATCTACAACATGCGCAGTTCTGGCCCCGTTGAAATCTTCATCAACTATATGCTCAATCCAGGTTGTTCCGCTACCATCTGTGTTTTCCCACCAGGTTATTTCGTCAGCATGATATGCAGCCCCAAGAATATCAACATCTCCATCCCCATCTATATCAAAGGAATGCGCAGAGCGTGCACCATCAAAACTATCATCAACCATATGAAGTATCCAGTTCTTTCCTGTACCATCTATGTTCTCTTCCCAGAAAATCTTATCTCCTGTAAATGAAGCTTCTAGAAAATCACTATCACCGTCTCCATCTATATCACCAGAGTTAACGTGACAAGCTGATCCAGGCCCATAATGCTGTATCCAGCTTGTTCCTGAACCATTCACATTCTCCCACCATCTCACATTATTAGCATAATCGGATGCTCCTAGAAAATCATCTTCATCCAGGAAATAAGCAGAGAATGGGCTTTTATTATTCCAGTCCGATGCACCCATAACATCAACATCACCATCACCATCTAAATCGGTGGCGTGAATAGAGTTTGGAAAACGAAAGTTTCCAACAATAATATGCTCTGTCCAGTTTGTTCCTGTACCGCCCACATTCTCCCACCATGTTATATCGTAATCCCAGAATGCTGCTCCAAGAACATCAACATCACCATCACCATCAATATCAGTGGCGTGAACATCTCGAGCGCCGTCAAAGTTTCCATCAATAATATGTACTATCCAGTTTGTACCTGTACCATCTTCGTTCTCCCACCATGTTATTTCATCATCACGAAATGCAGCTCCAATAAGATCATTATCACCATCTCCATCTATATCAGCGGAGTAAATGGAGTAAACTTGATCAAAATTTTCAACAATGCGTTGTTCGATTGGAGGAATAGGATCAATAATTTCTAGTTTCCCTGAATTGTAAAGAACAGTCACATCCGCAATCCAGAAAGTAGAACTCCAGCTAGAAACTGGCCCCTGTATACCATAACCACCAGACCAATCAGTCTGTGTTGTAGTACCGCAAAAAGCAAGAGAAGCAACCAGTATCAATGTAATGATAGAACGCATTATAGCCCCCAGAATAATTCTTAAACAATACAATTATTAAATTTAGTATAGCCTACTTTCATCTGTAAAACAAGAGAAATATTTCTAGCAAGGAACGGTTTGAATACGCGCCCCCCATGCTTGCGATACGCGAACCGTGACATTTCAAAAAAATATGCTCTTTTTTTACCGGACAACTACCCTGAAACAGGGGGACCCTGTACTGTAAAAACCCCGTGTGGATGCTTTCGGAACTAATATCAAAAACCAAAGAAGACACAAGTCGCTTGAATAGTTTTCCGTTACATTTTCCGTTACATTTCTCATTGCTTCTTTTCTCTATCTTCATTTCTACTTATATTATAGATGTTACACTTTCTGTTACATTATCTGTGACACTATTGGAGGAAGCAATGAGAGAGTTCTTAACCTACAAATCCGGTAAGTTCTATTTCTGCTACGAATTCAACTCTTTGGAATTAGTCCCTTTACTGCTAAGAGCTACAATACTGAATGAAACTATTTGCGATCTCCCTATTTTGCCCGAACTTGCTTCGTCAATAGAGCCTGAGATTATGTATAGCTCTATATCCGGAACAGCAGCTATAGAAGGAAATCCCATATCCAACGAAGATGTTAAGCGAATCGCAGAAGGGGAAAATGTAGATGGTTATTCACAAAAAGACAAACAGGAGATACTGAATCTGATTGAAGCTTACGATCTCCTGTCAAAGATTAAGCCTTCTTCAGCTTCATTTCAATTAACTGAAGATCTCATATGCACACTGCATAAGCTTGTGACTCACGACATTCCTCACGAGCACAATAAACCTGGGGAATACCGAGATGGTCTTGTCCGTGTGGGTGATAAGGCACACGGAGGGGTCTATACCCCACCTAAGATAATTGAAGACATTCGGAACCTGATGGAAATATTTATTGAGTGGATCAACTGCGATGATGTGGTGGCTCTTAATCCTTTTGTGAGAGCAGCCCTTGCTCATTATTACTTCTGCATTATCCATCCTTTCTGGGATGGCAATGGAAGAACTGCCAGGTTGCTCGAGACAGTCATTCTGGAGACATCAAATGTTAAGTATGTCCCCCGCGAATTAAGCAATTACTACTACAAGCATGTTGACGAATACTATATTGCATTCTCGCAATCAATTAAGCTCAAGAGGGACCCTACACCCTTTCTAGCGTTTTCTCTCACAGGTGCGATTTCAGGCTTAACTGGGATAAAAAACTCAATTATCAAATTCATTAGAATTTTAGCTCTAAAAGATTTCTACTCTAATCTGAGAAAGAAGAAGAAGCTAACAAGTCGGCAATACGGGCTATTGTCGATTCTCCTTGACAGCCCGACTGTTTTCACTTTGAAGGACTTAAACACAATACCTCTATTTTCTGCGTTATACCTTAGAGTAAGCACCCAAACTGCAAGACGAGATCTAAAGAAGTTGGCTGAAGCCGGGTACTTAGCAGCAAATGATGAAGGCGAATACTCACTTAACATGCATGTTCTTGGATGACATGAGCTTTTCTGGATACTCAGTGATTGATCAGGCACCCCAAAGCGAATTCGAACTCCAGTGGTTAGTGAAGAACTACCGGGGGGTTCTAACCAGGCGGAAGCCTAAAAAGCGATATCGGAAATCTGGGTAACAAGCATCTCTGGCTGCGGATCGGCATCGGCGAGATGCACTTGTTATGCTTCCTCCACGGCTGACCATATTTAGCCCGGGGGTAAGCCATGGAGATCCATCATCAGGGGCTTCTGTGTAATCCTCATGGAAGTAATCTTCACACCACTCCCATACATTTCCACTCATATCGTACAGGCCCCAAAGATTTGGTTGTAGTTGTGCTGAAGCTTCGGTGGTGGAACCAGAGTTGTGATTGAACCATCCGATCTGTTTCAGATTATCTTCACTATCTCCTGAATAGAACCGGGTTGTGGTTCCTGCCCTGCAGGCATATTCCCATTCTGCTTCACTTGGTAGTCTATAGATATGTTTTGTATCCAACTGATTCAATTTCTGTATGAACATCTGACAATCATTCCATGATATTGTTTCAACAGGATTGCCAGGGTTAACAAACGTAGATGGATTATTACCCATAACCTCTTCCCACATTTCCTGAGTAACTTCAGTTGTTAGCAGTTCAAAAGAATAAGCAATCGTAACTTGATGCATTGGACCTTCGTTTGCATATCTGCCCTCTTCATTAACAGGACTACCCATATTAAAAGAACCAAATGGTATTTCAGCAAATTCCATAAGTGAAAATACTTCATTCACAGCTGAAGGGTTGCCACATCCTGTAATACAAAGCAGATAGACTGCCATAAGAAACAGATATTTCATTGTCTTCCCCTCTGGGTGGACTGTAACCATTTATCAGGGTATTCTATAACAATCATAAACACGATTAGGTTATACAGCAAGCAGGAGAACTAATGAAAATTCCAGATGAGATGGTGGACATGTGTGTAGACAGAATGACTAACATGCTTCCAGGTTGAATCAGCATGGCTCTGTCGGGAGTTTCCCGAGAAGAAAGAGTAGAATTTGTGCATCAGCTGATTTCACTTCTTCTTAAAGATGGTTTGGAAGAAATCACCGAAACCGAATATGAAGGATTAAACAAAATGATGGAAGAATACATGAACTCAATTACTCCGGTAAAAGAAGATATTGAAGAAACTGAGAAGCAGGAAAAACCAGGTGGTGGTTGAGGAGGCAAAGATAAGGGTCAGGTGACCCCACAAGAAACCTGTTGTTAACAGTTACACATCAGGACCGAAAAATTCAATCTGAAGATTAACAGGGGTGGTACGCCCTTGGGGCATAGGTGGAATACTTGCACTATTCAGTGCATGAGTCACCGCTCTATCAAAACCACTGTCTCCACTTTCTCTTACAACCGAATATGTATGAGAGTTATCAGGATTCACTGTAAAACTTATCTGATAACTTTGTGAAGGGTTAACTGACGTTCTAAAATTTCTTCTGATGGCACTGAATACTCTTCCCTCATAACTAGCGGGACCAGGGGCTCCACTACCGGCTTCTCCAGCAGAACCTACGCTGATAAATTCTGTAGACTGCACTGGTATCTCTTCCACATGGGTTTCTTCAACAGGCTCGGATATTACTACTTCCTCAGGCTGAACTTCCTCTACAGGCTCTATTTCAACAGGAGCTTCTATAACCTCAACGATTTCCTCAACCTCTACAACTTCAACTACTTCCTCAACAGGCTCAGTTACAGTTTCAGCTGGGCTGTCACCTGTATCCAGTACAATCATCTCTACTGAAACAAATTCACCACCGCCCATGGGAATGTCCGGCTTCTGATTACTGGCAATCAATCCCACTGCAATCAGCATAATAAAAACTGCTAAATGAATACCAGCAGACAAATAAAAGTCTTTTTTGCTTTGTACCTTTTTTACACTAGGCGGTCTTACAAAAGGGCTACTGGTCTCCACGGGCTGATTCCTGAACAAGACCGACATTGGCGTAACCACCTCGTCGGAGTTCTGTTAAAGCACCGGCAAGAGTAGCATATTGAACCTGACCATCAGCTCTTAAATAAGCTTCCGACCTGCCTGAAGCCAATGCAGCCTCTGCTAATGAAGAAAGATCCTCATGAGAAACTGTTTCACCTGCAATGGAGATGTTACCAAGGGCATCCATTTCCACCACTAAAGATTCACCAGGGTCTAGTCTTGATATGATCTGCCCCTGATCTGTTGATGGTGGAGTAACATCCACCTGCCTTTGCATAACAGGAGCACTTAACATGAAAACCACAAGCAGAACAAAAGTTACATCAACAAGATTTGTAACATTGATCGTAGCGAACTGCTTGTATCTTTGTTTTATCATTAAATCGATCCTCTTCTGCAAACATCTACCAGCTCGCTTAAAAATCTATCCATTTCTCCTGCAAGATCATCGACTTTACCCACCACATAATTATGAAATACATTTGCAGGAATAGCTGCAAGCAAACCAGCTGCTGTGGTGGTTAAAGCTGCCGCTACACCTGCACCAACAACACTGATATCGGCCACGCCAGCTTCTTTCATTCCAATAAAACTTGCTAAAACTCCCCATACAGTTCCCAACAGACCAAGAAGAGGACTAACGCTTGTAACTGTTGCAAGGAAACCGATGTTTCTGCTGCGCTGAGCAAGGTCTTCACTGGCCTCTCTTTCAAGAGCGCTGTGCAAAATTGCTACTTCATCTCTGTTAAGAGGTTCCGTTCTTCCCTGATCCTTACGACGGCTAAGATATCTTCCTGCTTCCGTATACATTCTGGCAAGGGGACCCATATCACCGGTATTCTTCACAAAATCACCACCTGGAGGGCGACCTGTTGTTCTAAGAGCTTCCATAAAAATCCGTGAGGCTGCCATGATCCTGCGAAGCTCTTTAAGCTTAGCGATTGCCACAGCCCATGAGCCGATGGAAAGAACAAGAATCAGTAAAAGTATGAATTTAGTAAATCCATCAGAACCTGTAACCGTTGACCAAACCTGACCAAGCATTCTATCTCTCTTTCATTCTTGCTACAGCCTCAATTTCAACCATAGCTTTCAGTGGAAGTTCAGCCACTTGATAAGCGGCACGGGCAGGATAAGGCTCTTTAAAGAAACCTGCATATACCTTGTTAATCTCAGCAAAATCTTTCATGTCACTGAGTAAAATGGTGGTTTTAACAATGTCGTCCATATTTCCACCAGCTTCTTTCAGTATCTCTGTCATATTCTCAAGGCAAAATCTAGTTTGTTCTGCTACAGTTTTACCTAGAGTATTGTTAATCATATTTATACCAAGTACACCACTGATAAATAGAAATTCCCCAGCTTTAACCGCCTGGCTGTACGGCCCAACCGGAGTAGGAGCCTTGGGTGTAGTTACTGCTTTTTTCACTTATGCTCCAATCTTTAAGAAGTATACATCAACAAAAGCACTTCTGTTCCATTATGTATCTAAAGCGACACAGAGGGATTCATACAATTCCCTAACAGTATATGGTTTTGTTAAACATCCCTTAAATCCATAATCCTGGTGGTTTTTAATCACATCATCATTTGCGAACCCGCTGGTGATAATAACAACAGCTGATGGATCCAAATTAAGTAGGAATTTTACAGTTGTAACTCCATCCATCCCACCCTCAATAGTTTTATCAAGAATCACCACATCATAAGGAGATTCCAGTTGAAGTGCTTTTTTGAATTTCTCAATGGCATCTTCGCCCTCTTTCACAATATCAACTGAGTAACCCAAAGTATTCAACATTCCGCGAGCTGTTTCTGCCACAAGATTATTGTCTTCAAGTAAAAGTAGCTTGCCTGAATCCTGATCTGATTTTGAGTTAAAATGATCTGTTTTTTTGAAATCACTCTTATCAATGCCAAACACTGATGATATTTCCCCGCGGGAATATGCAAGTATTTGATTAGTAATATCTCGTGCCCTAAAAGCACCATCTTCCGCATTTGCCAAAAGTTCATCGTAAAGAATTGCTGAGTCTACACCCTCTTTTAGAAGACTCAATGACCCCATGATACCTGTAAGAATGTTATTCAAATCATGTGCAATATATCCTGCAAGAAGTTTGATATTTTCATTTTCTTCACTCTGATTAATAAGATTACCTGATGTTACATCAAAAAGTGTCAGGTAATGCAATTTTTCCTTCTGGCGAGTAAAACTATTCATGATCCCAATTACAGTTAATTGATATCCATCCTTTCGGATAAATCGAGTGATGAAATGATTTGTTTCACCTGCTAGAACTCCCATGGCTTTACTATCTGATAGTAAAATATCGCTAAAGTGTTTTTCCACAATTTCATCACAGCTGTAACCACCTAATTCACATGCTTGCTTATTGCACTCCATGATGATACCTGAATCGTCAAGAAGGAATATTGGCGTATTATCTGTTTTTTGAAGCATTTATCACCTCGCTGTGTTTTATAACCTTACCAGAACCATAAAAAACTACGGAATACGACTCAAATCCAGAGCTACTGTATACAAAGTTACCGCTAAAAAACTGCTCACTATCAAGCCACTTCATAAAAACCCTGTCACCATCCCATAAGGGAAGATTCATTAACTCGGCATTCTCTATCCAGTGCAAATCACCTTCATGACAGCTTTTTTTAAGAGTACCGTTAAATTTGTCTGCAGTAAAAACATATACATACCAGTCTTCCTGCCCATCAAAAGCAGGGAAGGTCAATATGCCCCTCATTCTAGGGTCTTCAATTCTAAGTGCTGTTTCCTCAAAAACCTCTCTGAATACACACTCTTCAGGAGTTTCACCAGGTTCAAACTTTCCACCTGGGGCGTTCCACTTTCCATAAAACATGTCTTCAGTTCGGGAATTACGATACATCATCAGCGTTTTCCCGTTACTGCTTATGTAACATAATACAGCAAGTTTCATGGTGAAGAATATATTCATACATTGCTCTGGAACAAATAGACCCTTGCGGGGTTGAATAGTATGTTAAGTCAATAGATTTTTAAGCCAACCCTAAAGGAATGTTATGATTTTCAGCTTAATGCTTTTCCTGCTTTCTTCTGTAGAAACGGAAACTTTTACTCCGTTCCCATCAGGGTGGTCAACTTATGAACAAAACCAAGTTACCTATATAGCTGTAGATCAGAGTGAAGGATTTTTCTCATTAGCACCTGGTGCTCCTTATTTGCCAATGGTTTCCCGTGTTTTTATTCTACCGGGAAGGTGTGAGATTAATACTGTTTCCGTTTCTTTTAACGAACCAGATTCAGAGGAAAACCTAATCTTTCCACTTGCCGGTGCGCCAGTTGTTAGACCTGTTGGACAAACTACACCAACTGAAATTCTTTCAACAACACAAAATCTGATATTGGGAAACAACTCTGTCACTTTCCGCACCGGTCACATACTTGATGCTTATACTATTGTATCATGTTCCGTTAACCCATGGAAATATGACTCAGAAAGCCAGCAACTCGCACTTGCTTCCTCTTGTACCATCAATCTGAATTGGGTTACTGTTAATGAGCAATCCAATTTATCTTCTCGGCAAATCGAAATGATTAATTTCCGCGCTTCAGCTCTGGCAGAAAACTATGATATTTCTTATGAACAAATTCCCTACCTGCCCGGGATAGATGCTGCTGTTGATTATCTTGTTATCACTGATGAGAAATTTTTATCAGAGATGTCTATACTGCAAAACCTTCTTGATTTTAAAAATCTTTCTTATGAAGTAGTTACAGTTCAAAGCATAAATGGTAACTGGGAGGGCAGAGATACCCAAGAAGATATCAGGAATTGTATCAAATATTATGCACAGAATGAAGGAACAACTTTTGTTCTTCTTGCAGGGGATGAAACTGTTGTGCCCGTCCGTGATGTTTATACCGAATGTGAAGGTTTCATTGAATTTGCACCTACCGATCTCTATTATTCTGATCTGGACGGCTCTTGGGATGAAAACGAAAATGGAATTTTTGGAGAATGGGACGATAATCCTGATCTTTACGCAGATGTACTTTTAGGAAGACTCCTATTTTCCACCTCGGAAAGTGCTGTTGCTATTTTTGAAAAGAATACCGCCTATACCAATGTTGAAGATACTCAGAATTGGTATCGCAATGTTGTATTATGTGCAGCAAATCTTTTCCCTGATATAGGTTATACCGGTAATAGAGGTTGCGAACTCATGGCTTTGGAATTCCCTTCTACATTTAATTTTACCAAATCTTATGAACTTGCCATAGGTGACTATCCCGATACTTATTTTCCTGTAATTTATGAAGGTGCCGGATGGAACCATTACTCTGGTCACGGCAATGATCGAGGTGTGTATTGGGCTGATTTCAAAGGAATTCTTTCCGTATTCAGAATGTCAGGTTTTGTTAACGAAGGGCAGTACGGCATTCACAGTTCTATTGGTTGTCATGTAGGCGACTACACCGATCCTGGAATCTGCCTTGCAGATACTCTTCTGACAATGACAGGTGGTGGTGGTGTTGCTGGTTTATTCAACACATCCTGGGGCTGGGAAGGTTATTGGCCCCAAATAGGCTCTTCAGAAAGACTCTGTAATTACACTGTGGAACAGGTTTATCAAAACAAAGCATCATCTCTTGGTTTGGCATATACGTCGGCAAAAGATCTAGAAATCCCCCATATGACCGGTCCTTACGACAGAGTACTGCAATCGATTATTGCTTACTCTGCATTCATGGACCCTTCCCTTGAAGTTCTTGGGGTAAGTAGTTTTAACCCTATCCCACCACCACCATTCCAGGTGGTTATGCTAAGCAACAACCCACACACAATTAATGAACTTCAATTCAAGGTTACCGGTGTTTCTTCAGCTTATGATGTTACTGTCTTTAACTTGGCTGGCAGAGCTGTTTTGGAACCTGTAAGCCTAAATCAGAATACCAAACGCACTGTAGAAATTGGGTTTCTACCAACTGGAATTTACTTTGTTTCTGCCAAAGCGCCTGGTGGTGCCACAGCTTCAGAAAGTTTTGTAATTCTTAGATAATAGAACATTTAAAATATGACTAAAGGTCAATCGTAGGTCAGGCGTGTTTTTTCGTCTGTAAGAATATGTTTGATAAGTTCTTGTGATCCTGCCGACTTCCAGGTTCCCAGCTTCTCATGGGTAAGAAAATACTTCTGTGGTATGGGATGAGTACCGGCAACTACTTTCAGATCGTACTTTGCAGGGATGAAATCGGTAAATGCCTGAATTCTAGGGCACGGTGGGTAACCAACAATCAAACCTGTTGCAAGATGTATAACATCTGCTCCATTTTTTATCATTTCCTCTGGAGAGTACTCCACATTACCACCAGGGCAGCCGCCGCAGGTTGTGTAACCAACAAGCTCTACTTCTTCACCTTGGTACAAAGCGAATGCTCCTTCACGGTTCCTTAGTGATCTGAAACATTTCCCCCCTGCACAGGTATGGTAACGATCACAGATGATTATTCCAATTTTTTTCATTTGTAGTCCTTCTTGTTTTCGACTCTATGACAATATACACCTGTAGGTTCTTCAGAAAATTAGTTGTTAACTCAGGCTGTTATAAAGGATGATCCGAATTTATGCAATTCGCCCTGGAGTTACTCCTTGGCTGAAAAAGGAGTTTACCCGGATCATTTACTGCATGTCCAGAAAACAAGCAGCTTATGATATTGCAGCGTTGACATAGCATGACATCCCTGCTATCATGCTTTCATGATAACAAATTTTAAGAACAAGGCTACTGAGGACATTTACAATGGCATACAGACTAAAGTTGCTTTGATAATCTGCCCTGAGAAGCTGTGGAAGGTAGCATCCAGGAAACTTGACCTGCTTGATTCCGTTGTCTGCGAGTTCCACCTGGTAACAGACTGGAAGCTTTGTTGGGACGCAGGAAGGGTCAATTCAGCATCAGGATAAACAGTCAGTACACCGTCATGTGATAAGTGTCGATATAATGCGCAGCTATCCTGAGTCCCAGCAAGGCACTGGTTTATGCGCATAGCACCGCTATGTAATTGAACCAGTAACACAGCTGGGGCTCTGAAGAGCAAGCGCAACATTGCTTACAACTAACCGTGGGCGCACCGAGCGTTAGCACGAAGTATGCGACAGCTATTGCTTGACGGTGTATTAGTTTCGAATTTGTTTCAAGTGGTGTAAAACCGGCCCGGGATCTGTAGAGATCACCGATTATCATTAAACGTAAAAGGGGAAGAGTTATGATCAGGGTACCAACAAATAGAACACCCACGCATCCCGGAGAGATGCTTCTAGAAGAATTTCTGAAGCCAATGAAAATCACTCAAAGAGAGCTTGCTGATTCAATCCATGTGCCATATCAAAGGATTAACGAGATTGTTAATGGACGACGCGGGATCACTCCCAGCACTGCTCTGAGGCTTTCCAGATTTTTTGATGTTTCAGTTGATTTCTGGATGAATCTTCAACTCCGATGGGATCTTTATTTTGCACAGGAATCTGAGGCTGATGAGCTACGAAGAATCAAGCCTTTTTCCCGGCAACACACAACAGCATGAGTTGTAACGATGACATATTTGAAAAAATGGTACTGGTTTATTCCAGTCCTGAGCTGAGTTTTACAAGAAGTTTGTCTAACTCTTTCTTACGAGTCCAGGCATCCGCAAGAGGGTGGCGACTAATTAAACCATCTTCCACTCCTACCATGCAAGGTGCTGCATCATCAAGAAGTGCCTGAACAGCAGCGTATCCTAGTTTTGTGGCAAGCATTCTGTCTGATGCTGTTGGGCTACCTCCACGCTGAACATGACCAAGGACGGTTACTCGGCTTTTCAGGCCGGAATGTGCCTCGATCTTTTGTGCGATCTCGTATGCATTACCTTCTTCATCACCTTCGGCAACTACCAAAATACTTGAAGTTTTACCAGTTTCCAATCTGCTTTTTACTTTACGGCAGATTGCAGGAATATCAGTTACAGTTTCCGGAATAAGAATTTCTTCAGCACCGGCTCCAATCCCAACCTCAAGTGCTATGAAACCTGCATGTCTACCCATAACTTCAACGATAAAAAGACGATCATGAGCAGCGGCGGTATCTCTTACTTTATCAATAGCTTCAAGAGCTGTATTTACAGCTGTATCGAAACCAATGGTAAAATCACTTCCCCAGATATCATTGTCGATTGTTGACGGTACTCCTATAACTCTAATACCAAATTCTCGTTGAAGGTCATTTGCCCCTCGAAAACTGCCGTCACCGCCAAAAACCACAAGGCCATCAATTCTTCTTTTGTTTAAATTAGCAGCAGCCTTGATTCGACCTTCCTCTGTTCTAAACTCTTCACTTCTAGCAGAGTGCAGAATAGTACCACCTCGCTGAAGAATATTGCTCACATCTTTAGAACACATAGGGGAAATAGAATCTTCAATAAGACCCTGATACCCCCGCTTAACACCATATACGGAAAGGCCACTGGCGAGGGCTGTCCTCACAGTGGCCCTAATTCCCGCATTCATTCCAGGGGCGTCTCCACCACTGGTCAGAATTGCAATTGCTTTCAAGTCTTCTTACTTCCCGCTATCAGCAGGTGAGTCAACAAGCTCGAGAATAACAGCTTCGGCAGCATCGCCATGGCGAGGGCCTAGCTTAATTATACGGGTATATCCACCAGGTCTGTCCGCATAGCGGGGACCAAGCTCATTGAACAATTTTTTCACTACTACTGATCCGTAAACCATTCCGGCAACTAACCTGCGTGAGTGAACTGTATCGTTTTTACCCTTTGTTATTATTCTCTCGGCAAGACTTCTGGTCGCTTTTGCTCTCGCATGACTGGTAACAACCTTTTCCTCAAGGAAAAGAGATGTAACCAAATTACGAAGCATTCTGGTTCTAGCGTCCTTTCTTCTGCCTAGCTTGGGAGTCGTTTTCCTGTGGCGCATCGAAACTCCCGATCCTTTCTATAATGCCTGTGAGCGACCATGGGCGTTCAGTAATTCTTTAACCACATCAAGAGATGCAGCCCCAAAATTACGAAGCTCAAGAAGCTCATCAGCAGTCTTCAGTGCCAGTTGATCCATGGTATTAATACCACCGGCTGACAATATTTTCACATACCTTTTCGAGAGATCCGTATCAGCAAGATCTACATTCTCAAGAACCACCTTTTCCTCAAGAACAGGTACTTCTTCAGCAGTTTCTTCGATTACCGGCTCTTCCTCATCTTCTTCAATCTGAACGACAGGCTCTTCCAAGCCTATACCTAGAATCATCTCAAAATGCCTCATGAGAATCTTGGTAGAATTCTCAACAGCTTCTTTAGGTGAAAGACTTCCATCTGTGGTTACTTCCAGAGTAAGACTGTCGAAATCAGTTCTATCACCCACGCGAGCACTTTCAACTTCAAAGTTCACCTTTTTTACAGGGCAGAACCAAGAGTCAACAAGAATTGTTCCGATATCACGACCTTTGCCTGAATTATACCATTCATCCTGTGTCACAAAACCTTTGCCACGCTCAATATCTACGATGATATCCAGCTCGCCACTTTCTTCTGTGATCTCAGCAATTACCTGCTCCGGATTGGAAATAGTAACGCCTTCAGGACAGTCAAATGATTCAGCAGTATACACACCAGGCTTATCAGCTTGAAGTGTAAGCTGTACAGTCTCATCTCCATCAAATCTGACGGAAAGTGATTTCACATTAAGGATGATGTCTGGCACATCTTCCAATACGCCATTAAGAACACTGAACTCGTGCTCAGCACCCTTTATTGAAACAGCAACTGGAGCTGCACCTTCCAAAGAGGAAAGCATGACTCGACGCAATGCTGTAGCAAGCGTTCTACCAAACCCTCTTTCAAGAGCAGTAACAGTTAGTCTACCGTAGCCACCTTCAAGTGAGTTTTCGTCCCACTGAATAATGTCCGGAAGATGTAGTTTCATAAATTCCATCGTATCCCCCTGAATGCTGAAGTTACCAGTTATTTACCAAGGCGTCTCTTGTTGGGTCTGCAGCCATTATGAGGAATTCTGGTGATATCTTTAACACCAGTTACTTCAAGGTCTGTTGACTGAAGAGCACGGACAGCCGCTTCTCTTCCAGAACCAGGTCCTCTAACCCAAACTTCAACCTTTTTAAGCCCAGCTTCAAGTGCCTTTTCTGCAGCCTGCACAGATGCCTGACTAGCTGCAAATGCAGTACTTTTTCTTGTTCCACGAACACCTGTTGTACCACCACTGGCCCAAGTAATAACATTACCTCTTTTATCAGAGATTGTTATCACTGTGTTATTAAAAGAAGATTTGATATGGGCCACACCGTGAATATCAGAGACCTTTCCGATCTTTTTCGTAATTTTACGCGCTTTTCCTTTTGGCATGACTCACCTACTTTCTTTTGCCGTGACCGCGCTTAGGACCTTTTCTAGTCCTGGCGTTAGTATGGGTTCGCTGCCCTCTTACAGGAAGATTCTTTCTATGTCGCAATCCGCGATAACAACCGATATCCATCAGTCGTTTACGGTTCATATTAAGTTCTGTTCTCAGCGCACCTTCTACCTTGTACTCATCCTCAATAACTTTACGGAGAGCCGCAATATCGGTCTCTGTAAGGGTATCGGTACTTTTCTCAAATGAAATTCCAGCTTTTGTTAGAATTTTCTTTGATGAAGTCATGCCAATACCATGAATGTATGGGAGCGCATAAACAACCATCTTGTTACGCGGCAGATCCACACCTGCTATTCTCGCCACTTGATACCTCCGTTAATGCCGCGCTGCGGCTATCCCTGTCTTTGCTTGTGACGCGGATTGCGGGAACAGATAACAAATACCTTTCCCTCTCTCCGGATAATTCGACAGTATTCGCAAATCTTTTTTACTGAACTGCGTACTTTCATTTCTATTACCTCACTTGTATCTGTAAGTAATTCGACCTCTGGTCAGATCATAAGGAGACAGTTCAACTGTTACCCTGTCACCGATCAGAATACGAATGTAATGCATCCTCATTTTGCCTGACACATGACAGAGAACAACATGTCCCTCCGGTTTATCAAGCTCAACTCGACACATGCTGTTGGGAAGGGTTTCTAAAACCGTTCCGTCTACAACTATGCCCTGTTCTTTCGCCATCTTGTCCTCTCCAATAAGTCAGGGAAGCGCAAATATCTTTATAAAAGATTAAGCTGTCAATATTTCCGGTGTATTCCCGTTGACCATAATGGTGTTTTCTGCATGAGCAGATAAACTTCCATCATCAGTAACAACAGTCCAACCATCGAGCAGAACACGAACTTCCGCTGCTCCGGCGTTCACCATCGGTTCAATTGCCAGTAATAATCCATTTCTAAGCTTAATGCCATTTCCCGCTTTTCCATAGTTGGGAACCTGCGGCTTCTCATGTAATTTTCTACCGATTCCATGCCCTACCAGCTGGCGAACAACACTGAATCCGTTAGCTTCTACATGTTTCTGTACCGCGAATCCGATATCACTGATGCGATTACCTTGAATAGCAGCTGCTATTCCCAGTTCTCGCGCCTGATAAGTAACCTCAACAAGGCGTTTGGCTTCAGATGATACTTCCCCTATAAGTAAAGTATCAGCTGCATCACCGTGATAACCATTCTTGTAGGCACCTACATCGATCCCAACAATATCTCCCTCTTCAATAATTCTCTTAGCGGATGGAATGCCATGCACTACTTCACGATTAATAGAAATACAAATCGCTTCAGGATATCCATTGTAATTTAGAAATGAGGGAACTGCACCCTCGGCTCTAATGATATCCTTTCCCAGTGCATTGATCGCCGCTGTGGTAACACCCGGATTAACAAATTGTGCAATTTCTGAAAGAACTTTCCTTACGATTCTGCACGATTCCCTCACCGAAGCTATATCTCTTTCGAGTGTTACTATTCCCATTCTTGTAACGCCTTTACAATTTTACGCGTGACCTGAGTGGGAGTACCTGTTCCGTCCACTCTGATAATTCTATCAGAATAGTACTGAATCAGGGGTTCGGTTTGTTTCCGGTAAACATCAAACCGATGATGGATCACCGCTGGGGCATCATCAGCTCTCTTGTAATTCACTACTTTATCCTGTCTCTGGCTTCTCCTGCGAATTAATCGCTCTTCTGCAACTTCAACAGGAACATCAATAAATAATGCACAGGTCAATCCTGTTCCCAGATTGTCTAGATGTACATCAAAAATTTTAGCCTGGGCAACATTACGCGGGTAGCCATCTACCAAAAATCTGTTTAAACCATCAATAGCTTTAAACAAAACATAATTAGCAGTGATATCATCTACCAGACTACCCGCAGCAATTGTGTCTCCAATTCTCCTGCCTATACGAGTATGATCCAGAACCTTAGCTCTGAAAAGCTCACCTGTAGAAACATGTGTAAGGCTATAGCCTGTTGCAAGCTCTGTTGCCTGAGTACCTTTGCCTGACCCTGGAGAACCGAAAAATACTATTTTCATCGTCTACCGCGTATCCTTCCTTTTGCAAGGAATCCGTCATAATGTCGCATGAGTAAATGGGTCTCTATCTGCCTAAGAGTTTCAAGAGCAACTCCAACAACAATCAAAAGACTTGTTCCACCAAACATGAAGTTAAGACCAACATGACGCATCATAAGCATAGGAAGAACTGCAATTGCAGCCAAGAAAAGTGCTCCTGGAAGAGTAACTCTTACAAGAACTTTTTCTATGTATTTCGCTGTGCTCTTTCCTGGTTTGCGACCAGGAATGAAACCACCCTGTTTTTTCATATTGTCTGCAAGATCCTGAGGGTTAAATACCATAGCTGTATAAACATAAGCAAACAGAATAATCAGTGTAGTATAAATTGCTATGTATACTGCACCACCAGGAGCCATCCATGTGTTAACCCAGCCTGAAATGTCACTGTTCGGGAAGAACATGGCAAGCGTGGATGGGAACATCATGAAAGACTGGGCAAAGATTACAGGAATAACACCTGCAGTATTTAGTCTAAGTGGTATATGAGTACTCTGACCACCATAAACTTTTCTGCCCCTGACCTGTTTTGCATAAGAGACAGGAATTCTTCTTTGTGCTTCTGTCATAACAACAACAAAAGCAACAACTGCAAACATGAAACCAATAAGGAAAATTCCAGTGATAAAGCTAGTCTGCTGGAGTACAAAGATGTCTCTGTACAGAGTGCTTATATCTGCTGGAATTCTACCTACAATACCGGCAAAAATGATAAGGCTTATTCCATTGCCTATACCGCGTTCGCCAATACGCTCGCCAAGCCACATAACAAAGATAGTTCCTGTGACAAGGGTAATTACAGTTTGAATGGTAAACGCGATGCCGGGGTTAGGAACAACCCCTGGCATCTGATTATTCATACTTACAATAAACTGACTGATTCCAAGCCCCTGTATAGTGGCCAACAAAACAGTACCATACCTTGTAAGTTCAGTCATTTTCTGACGACCGGCTTCTCCCTCTTTCTTCAATTTCTCGAAGTAAGGAAGAACTGATCCTAGCAACTGAATAATAATGGAAGCAGAGATATATGGCATAATTCCAAGGGCAAAAATACTTGCCCTTTGAAGTGCTCCACCCACAAAGAGGTCGAACATACCCATAACGCCGCCACCACCACCGGCAAAAGCACTTTGAAGAGCGTGGCTATTGATACCGGGAACTGGGATAAAACCACCAAGGCGGTAAATCGCAAGTAACCCGAACGTATAAAAAATCTTCTTCCGGAGTTCCGGGATTTTCATTACGTTGTCAAAACCGCGCATCAGCTAAGCACCTCCACTGTACCTCCGGCTTCAGTGATAGCTTTTTTAGCACTAGCTGTGTACGCATCAGCACACACTGTAATACTGTGTTCAAGCTGTCCGTGACCGAGAATCTTTACCGGCTTAATTCTAGACGAAATAAGACCAGCTTCTTTAAGCAAATCTGGTGTAACAACAGAATCTTTGTCAAATCTATTAAGCATTCCAATGTTAACAACCTGGTACTTTATAGCAAAGCGGGTATTATTAAAACCCTTGTGAGTCATACGACGCTGAAGAGGCATCTGCCCGCCTTCAAACCATGGATGAATGCTAGCTCTTGCTTTCTGCCCTTTATGACCTTTACCGGCAGTTCCACCGTTTCCAGTTCCAAGACCGCAACCTCTACGCTTACGGTTCTTCTTAGCGCCCTGTGCAGGACGAAGATGCTGGAGCCTTCTCATGCATCCACCTCCTCTACCTTAAGAAGATGTTTTACTTTAAAAATCATGCCACGAATCTGAGGTGTATCATTGTGCACTTTTGAAGAATTCATCTTGCCAAGCCCTAAAGCTTCAAGAGTTCTCTTCTGGCTACCCTGACGACCGATTGCGCTTCTGACTTTAGTTACTCGGAGCTTCTTTTCAGCCATTAGCCTTGCTCCTCTCAGTAACAATTTTACGCCTTATAGAACTGATCTGGTTTATAGTAATTAAATCCTTTAAACCAGCCATTGTTGCTTTTGTAACGTTGTGAGGATTGTTAGATCCCTGTGCCTTTGTAAGCACATCTTTTACTCCAGCACATTCCATAATTGCGCGAACGGCACTTCCTGCAATAACACCGGTACCTGGACTGGCAGGCCTAAGAAGAACCTTGCCTGCGCCATAGTTACCAATGATTAGATGCGGAAGAGTACGATTATCAACAAGCGGTACCTTGATCATAGTTTTCTGTGCATTTTCTGTAGCTTTTCTGATTGACTCAGGAAGCTCAGTAGCTTTGCCCAGACCAATGCCTACTCTACCATTCTGATCGCCTACAGCAACGATGGCGTTGAAACCAAAGGTTCGTCCACCCTTAGTAACTTTTGCTACTCTGTTAACTGTAATAAGTCTATCAATAAGACCGGCTTCTTCAATAGCAGACGGCTTACGCTCTTTTTTCTGACCCTTTTTGCCTCTGGAATCTTTAGAATTCCTTCCGCCTCTAGGGTTTCTGTCGTTTCGTTCAGTCTTTTTTTCCATCAGTGCTCCTCCTAAAATACCAGTCCGCTTTCGCGAACCTTCTCCGCCAGAGCTTTTACTCTGCCGTGATAAGGATGTCCACCTCTGTCAAACACCACTGTTGTAATTCCTTTTTCTTTAGCTTTTTCTGCAAGCTTTACACCAAGAGCTTCAGCCCGTTCTATTTTAGAACCACTGGCGGATGCTCTGAATTCTTTGGAATCAGTGGTAAGAGAAAGAAGGGTTATTCCCTCTACATCATCAATCAAGCAAGCAATCATGTGCCTGAGAGATCTTCTGACGAAGAGCCTTGGACGAGCAGCAGTACCAGAAACTTTCTTTCTGAGACGCCTGTGCCTGCGGGAGAGGCTTTCTCGTCTTGTCAATTTTGCCATTGTTCACCTCTCCTTTCTAGCTGACTACCGACTTAGCAGCTTTACGCTTCACCTGCTGATCGCTGTAGCGGAAACCTATAAGGTTATAGGGTTCCACCTTGCGTAGCTTGTAAAGTGTTGATGCAAATACACCAACAAGATGCTTGTCGTTACCTGTAATTGTCATAGAAAATTCGTTCTGACCGGGCTTAACCACAACAACAAGACCAGCTGGGATTGCAGCCACAACTCTGTGACTGAATCCAATCTGCATGTCTATTGCTGCTGGTTTAACCTCGGCACTGTACCCTTTTCCCTGTACTATTAGAGTAATGGTGTGTCCTCTGGAAACACCAAGAACTCTATTGTTTATCTCTGCTCGTGTAACTCCGTGAAGTCTGCGCTGATCCTGACTGTCATCCGCTCTACCGATGTGAAGGAAAGCACCGTCAACCTTGGCTGTTATGCCCTCTGGAAGAGGATACTTATCTTCTCCACGCTTTCCTTTTACAGAAACGGAATTACCAGCAATCTTAACTTCTATACCATCCAAAGGGATGGGAAGTCTGCCTATTCGTGACATTTTCCCTCCCTACCAGATGTGAAGCAGCACTTCGCCGCCAATTTTGTGTCTTCTTGCTTCAGCATCTGTGATTACACCACGAGGGGTGGTGAGAACAGCAAGACCGCGTCCGCCCATTACTCTTTTAATATCATTTACGCCTGCGTAAACCCTGCATCCAGGTTTGGAAACACGCTTCAGGCCAAGAATAAGAGACTGTCCATTGTGGTAGGACAAATATACTCTTAACATACCCTGTTTTGTGTCTTCAATTCTTCTAAAACCACGAATGTATCCATGGTTATAGAGAACTCTTGCAATGCTAGCCTTCATCTTCGATGCTGGAATATCCACCATCTTGTGCCCGGCGGCAGAAGCATTCCTTATGCGGGTCAGCATATCAGCGATAGGATCTGTCATTGACATATTTCTCTCCCTACCAGCTTGCCTTGCGCACGCCCGGAATCATGCCACGATTGGCCATGTCCCGGAAACAAATGCGGCAGATGCCGAACTTTCTCAGGTATCCTCTGGGTCTTCCACACAGAGAGCACCTATTGTATTTTCTAACTTGGAACTTAGGAGTTCGCTTACATTTCTCGATCAGGCCTTTTTTTGCCATTACATACCTCCTCTGCCGGAACGACGGAAAGGCATTCCAAGAGCCTTAACAAGCTCATAACCCTCTTCATCGGTTTTGGCGGTGGTAACTATGGTGATATTCATTCCTCTGAATTTATCGATTTTATCCACATCGATCTCAGGGAAAATCGCCTGTTCAGTGATACCAAAGTTGTAATTTCCTCTACCATCAAATGACTTGGGTGAAAGACCTCTAAAATCTCGTACCCTTGGAAGGGAGAAGTTTATCAACCTATCAAGAAATTCCCACATGCGATCACCTCTAAGAGTGGTGAACACACCAATGGGCATTTCCTCACGAAGTCTGAAACCAGCAATGGAACTTTTTGCTTTTGCAACTACACACTTCTGACCAGAGATTAATTCCATCTGAGCCTGAGCGTTTGTAACATTATTAGCATTATCCATAGCTTCTTTTCCAAGACCCATATTCAAAACAACTTTAGTAAATCCCGGAATCTCCATGGGATTTGAAAAATTGAATACCTCTTGAAGCTTAGTTCTAACTTCTTCACGATACATCTTCTGGAGCCTTGGCATATCTTTGTTATTCATATTAGCCCCCTACCCTACAGCAATGGTTTCGCCGCAGGCTTTGCATACGCGCCTGAGACGGCCTTCGGCATCACGAGTACGGCTTACGCCGGTGGCTTTGCCACATCCTGGGCATATGAGTCTGAGGTTTGATACATGTATCGGTGCCTCGCGCTCAATAATGCCACCCTGCTGATTTCTTTGAGAAGGTCGCGTGTGTCTTTTCATCAAATTGAGACTTTCCACAATCGCTCTCTGTGTTCCAGGAAAAACCTTAAGTATTTTCCCTTCTTTTCCCCTCTCGTTTCCTGATAATACCTTTACTTTATCGCCTTTTCTCACATGCATCTAAACCACCTCCGGTGCCAACGATACTATTTTCATATAACGCTGACGGAGTTCACGGCCCACTGGGCCAAAGATACGTGTGGCTACAGGCTGTGCTGCATCATCAAGGATGACGGCTGCATTGTCGTCGAAACGAACAATTGTGCCATCAGGCCTGCTGAATTCTTTTCGTGTACGAACTACTACGGCCCTGCGAACTTCACTTTTTTTCACGGTACCACCTGGAATGGCTTCTTTCACTGTAACAACAATGACATCACCAATTCGGGCGTAGCGGCGTCTAGTGCCACCAAGTACCTTGATGCAGAGAACCTCGCGGGCGCCGGAGTTATCGGCCACCTTGAGTCTGGATTCCACTTGGATCATCCTATAGTCCTCCTAAAGTGCCTTCTCCACGATATCAAGTAGACGCCAGCGCTTAAGTCTTGAAGTGGGACGGGTTTCCGAAATGGTTACCACATCGCCTTTTCCGCACTGGTTCTGCTCGTCGTGGGCATAGTATTTTTTACTTGTTCTAAATCTCTTCATGTAAACAGGGTGAGATCTGATAGAGGTTACTTCAACAATAATGGTTTTATCCATTTTGTCTGAAACAACCACTCCTCGGAGCACCCTCCTGTTTGTTTTTGTCGTTTCTTCCACCATTAGCTCCCTTCCTCGTCCGCAATCAAACCAAGCTCTTTTTCACGAATAAGTGTAAGTGCTCTGGCAAGACCTCTTTTAGCGTCACGGATCTTCAGGGGATTCTCAAGCTGATGGGCAGCTTTTCTGAATCTGAGATTGAAAATCTCTGTGCGCATATCACGCACCTGTTCCTGTAGTTCGTCAAGGCCCATAGACCGGAGATCATGTACTTTCATCGCTGAATAACCCCCTTGTCTCTGGCAACAAACCTCGTTTTAAGAGGAAGTTTGTGCCCGGCAAGTCTCATTGCTTCTCTGGCAATATCCAGAGGAACACCTTCTATTTCGAACATTACTCTTCCTGGTTTCACAACAGCAACCCAGAAATCGACTGCTCCTTTTCCTTTACCCATTCTTGTTTCCGCTGGTGTGGAAGTCACAGGTTTATCAGGAAAAAGCCTGATCCACACTTTTCCTCCACGACGGACATGTCGTGTCAAAGCAATACGAGCGGCTTCGATCTGAGCGCTGGTTACCCAACTGGCCTCTGTGGCCTGCAAACCGAATTCACCAAAAGCCACGGTGTCTCCACCTTTGGCACGGCCACGCATGCGACCTCTGTGATGCTTACGAAACTTTGTTCTTTTCGGCATTAACATTCTATATCACCGCTCTCTTAGAATCCAGCAACAGGTACTTCATGTACCTCGCCTTTGTAGATCCACACCTTAACGCCGATCACACCGTACGTTGTACGGGCAACGCCCTTGGCAAAATCAATATCTGCTCTGAGAGTATGCAAAGGCACTCTTCCCTCATGATAAGTATTGACTCTGGACATTTCAGCGCCCCCAAGACGACCGGAACAGGTAATTTTTATACCTAGTGCACCGGCGCGCATGGAGTCAGAAATTGTTCTTTTCATTGCTCTGCGAACACTGACTCTATTTTCCAATTGGCGAGCCACATTGTCTGCAACAAGCACAGCATCCATTTCAGGTTTTTCAACCTGACTTACTTTGATTTTTACAGTCTTTTTTGTCAGATGCTTAAGCTCACTGGTAAGGCTATCAATTGTATTACCTCGACTACCGATAACAAGACCGGGACGAGCAGTACTGATAACAACCTGTACTTCCTGAGGTTTGCGTTCTATGAGTATCCTGGAGAGCTGGGCTCTCTCAAGACGACGATAAACATATCTTCTGATACGCTCATCTTCCTCGACAAATCTGGCAAAATCTCTTCCTCTGGCAAACCAGTTCGAATCCCAGCTCCGGCTTATACCGAGCCTGAGTCCGATCGGATTGGTTTTCTGACCCAAACGATTACTCCTCTCCAGGTTCGGCGCCGTCGGCAAGTTTCAACGAAATGTGGCTTGTCCGGTGGCGTATTTTAGTGGCTCTACCTCGTGCTCTGGGTCTCCAGCGCATTGTTGTAGGACCCCCATCAACTGTAAGCTCTATTATCTTAAGATCATCAATATCAAGGTGTGCGCCCTCTGCTTGAACATTTGCATTTGCAACTGCTGAATCAAGGATACGACCTAAAATCTTTGATGCATTCTTTGGCACAGTCAAAAGAATTGCAAGAGCCTGATTAACAGACTTACCTCTTACAAGGTCGGCTACTGCACGAGCCTTCCTTGGGGGGACTTTTACAAATCTAGCTTTTGCTATTGCTTCCATTTTCCCCCTCCTTAAGTGGTTGTTGCCTTCTTCTCGCGGTGACCGCGGAAGGTTCTTGTTGGAGCAAACTCACCGAGTTTGTGCCCAACCATGTTTTCTACCACAAACACCGGTACGAATTTCCTGCCGTTATGCACAGCAAAAGTGTGTCCTACAAAATCTGGTGGAATATCTGACCTGCGGGCCCAGGTCTTGATAACTCTCTTGTCTCCAGATTCCTTCTGAACATTTACTTTTCTCTGGAGGTTCGCATCGATGAATGGGCCTTTCTTCAGTGAACGGGCCATATCTACTTCCTCCTCTTACCGGTTGGTCTGCGTCTTGATATCATCTTATCAGACTGCTTTTTATTTTTGCGAGTACGAAGACCTTTTGCAAGCTGCCCCCATGGTGAACACGGATGGCGTCCTCCACTGGTTTTACCCTCTCCTCCACCCATTGGGTGATCAACAGGGTTCATAGCTACACCGCGTACATGTGGTCTGCGTCCGCGCCAGCGACTGGCTCCGGCTTTTCCAGGCACAACCAGGTTGTGCTCCATGTTTCCAACTGTACCAATTGTGGCAGCGCAATTTACCGGTACTCTACGCATCTCTCTTGATGGCAGTTTTAACATGGCATAATTGCCTTCACGAGCCATTAGCTGAACAGCAGTTCCTGCACTTCGGGCCATCTGGCCACCCTTGCCGGCTTTAAGTTCAACATTATGAATCATTGTGCCAAGCGGAATTTTGCTCATTGGAAGATGGTTACCAATCTCTGGAGCTGCTTCCGGACCGGACATTATCTGAGAATCTACACCAAGTCCCATTGGGGCAAGTATGTAGCGTTTCTCGCCATCAGCATAAACTACAAGAGCAATTCTTGCTGAACGGTTTGGATCGTATTCAATTGTAGCAATTCTTCCTGGAATACCAGTTTTGTTACGCTTGAAATCGATAGTTCGATACATCTTCTTGTGACCACCGCCACGATGTCTGGCAGTAATACGACCGTAGCTATTCCTTCCAGCATTCTTCTTAAGAGGAGTCATTAATGACTTCTCTCCATGGTCTCTTGTGATTTCAGCGAAATCAGGCGAAACCTTGAATCTGGTACCGGGCGTCATGGGTTTCCATCTTTTAAGTCCCATGTATTACACCCCCTCAAAGAAGTCAACAGAGTCACCCTCGGAGAGTGTAACAATAGCCTTTTTCCAGGCAGATCTGCGACCTAAGTTCCGGCCAAGTCTTTTGACTTTGCCTTCCATATTGATTGTATGAACTTTAAGAACCTTTACTTCAAAAATCTTTTCAATAGCATTTGCAATCTGAGGTTTTGTAGCACTAGGGATTACTTTGAAGCTATACTTGTTGTAAAGCTCCCTTGCGATTGTTGATTTTTCAGTAACAATAGGCTCAAGGATAATTTGACGTGGGTCCATTAATTCACCCTCGCCTTCAAGTGCTCCAGTGCATTTTCTGCTACCAGAATTATCTCTGAATTTACCAGAGCTGTTACCGGTACATGGCTGGCTGCCACTGCAAATACTCCTGGAATGTTTCCGGCAGCTCTGGCAACCATATTGTCACCATTAGTAAGAATTACAGTTTTCTTTCCTGCAACTCCATTTCCACCGATCATTTCTCTTACTTCACTTGTTTTCCCTACCATAGAAAGATCGCGAATAACTCTGAGGTTTCCCTCGGAAAGTCTTTCACTAAGAATACCAGCAAGAGCCTTGCGGCGTACCTTACGGTTAATCTTTATGCTGAAATTTCTAGGCTTTGGACCGTGAGCAACACCACCACTACGCCAGATAGGACTTTTAAAGGAACCTGCACGAGCATTTCCAGTTCCTTTCTGT
Organism: Candidatus Sabulitectum sp.; assembly: GCA_029938555.1. Classification (GTDB taxonomy): domain Bacteria; phylum Fermentibacterota; class Fermentibacteria; order Fermentibacterales; family JCC-6; genus Sabulitectum. The sequence goes on from JAOZUR010000006.1 coordinate 27,820, forward strand.
CGCCATGGCTTTCTACCGCTGCCCTTTACCTCTGCTCTGGTAAGTGCGCTGGCATTACCCTGACGCTTATTGTTCTGTTCAGCACGAACAACTTCCCAGAGAACATGAGTGGAAACACCCATAGCAAAGAGTTCATCGGGGAGCTTCACAGCACCAACCTCTTCACCCTTCATGGTGTAAATTCTGGCTTCTGCCATTAGCTCTCACCTCCTCTTCGAATCTGCTTCCTCACCATGAGGTAGCCGTTTTTTGCACCGGGTACGGCACCCTTGATTACAAGAAGATTTTTCTCGACATCAATCTGAATGATCTCAAGATTCTTAACTGTTCTTCTTGTATTTCCGGTCTGGCCGGGCATTTTTTTGTTTTTCCAAACTCTACCAGGAGTGGCACACTGGCCAATTGATCCTGGAATACGCTTGGCATGACAACCATGTGTTTCATCACCACCGTGAAAATTGTGGCGTTTAACTACTCCTTGAAAGCCCTTACCCTTGGTCAGACCTGTAACATTTACCTTCTCACCGAGAACAAACATCGAAACTGTAAAAGCATCGCCAGCTTTGATGTCTTCCTCAGGAGCAGGAAATTCAATAAGTCTTGAAACAGAAGAAACTCCTGCCTTCTCAAGGTGACCCTTGAGTGGCTTGCGAAGTCTACTCTCTTTCTTTGGCCAGTAACCCACCTGAACCGCTGAATAACCATCGGTTTCGGGAGTTTTCACCTGCACCACCGGGTTGGGGGCAGCTTCAAGCACCGTAACAGGAATAGCTCGACCATCTTCTGCGAAGATGCGAGTCATACCCAATTTACGAGCCATAATTCCGCTCATAACACTTCCCATCGCTGAAGTCCCCATAGAACGGGGGGACAAGCGTTTCTGTTTTACCGCTAGGAGAATCGACCGTCCTCGTTCTACCAATGCGGTTTTTCCTCTTAACCCGAATTTCGAGTCAGTAAGGAATGGTACTAATTACTACTTAATCTCCACATCAACACCAGCAGGAACATCAAGTTTCCTGAGGGCTTCAGTGGTTTGCTCATTGGGATCCATGATCTCAATTAGCCGGGAATGAACCCTAATCTCAAACTGCTCACGTGATTTTTTGTTCACATGAGGGCTTCTTAAAACTGTGATAACCGAGCGTCTTGTTGGCAAAGGTATCGGTCCAGCAACACGAGCGCCGGTGCTAACAACACCACGCACTATGTCTTTGGATGACCTGTCAAGAAGACGATGATCATACGCTCTAAGTCTAATCCTCAATCTGTTCTCGTTCAATGCAACTCCTTAAACAAACAACTAAACCGGACGGGATAAACCCGTTACAAAAAAACTGCCGAATGGATGTCTATATGCTTACAACACCTAGACTTCCACACAAACAACTAGAACTAGTTCTCATCATGCAAGCCCATAGAGGCCCACAGGATGGCTATTATACTAAATACCAGTCAATAACGCTACCCCGAAATAGAATATGAATAAATCGGACAGTGGGGAATGCGGAACATACTTCAGCATTCGTGAACTTTCTTGGGTATATTAAGGTAGTTTTCCATTTCTGGATTGTAAGACAAGGAGATGGTTTACTAACAGTCACCCTTTTATCCAACAATTGGATAAAACTGAATACCACTTATGAAAGGTTATATAATGCCGAAATATGTAAAGTGCCCTGATACCTTTGCTCCGCTTTTCGAGTTAGCAGAAAATACAATTTCACCTTTTTTTGAAGACTTCAAGCGAAATCCTGAAGAGGGAAACATTACAGTATCATCAGAGAGATATGTTATTTACCGAGCTGAATCCATGGCCATTGCCATGAAAGAGCAACTTACCTCTGTGCTTGGGCCTGGAGCAGGTGTGGTTATCTACCAGATAGGAAAGGCCACAGGGGCTGCGGACGCCAAATACTACTTTAAGAAAACTGGAGTTCAGGATCCAGCCCAAAGACTTGCCATGGGTCCAGTTTCCTTTGCACTGGGTGGTTACGCAAATGTTACCATTCTTCCAGAAAGTTCCCCAGCGCCCAACGAAGACTTCCTGCTAGTCTATGACCATCCTAACTCATACGAATCTGAGGCTCATCTTAATGCTGGTATATCCACGGACAAACCTGTTGACTTCTTAAATGCAGGATACTCCGCAGGCTGGTGCTCTGAAGCTTTTGGTTTAAAGCTGGAAGCAAAGGAAATTACATGCAAGGCAATGGGGGACGCCCAGTGCCGATTTGTTATGGCTCCAGCCAACCGACTTAGAGATCGAATTAAAGAAATGAAAGCCATTTATTCCCTATAGAGCCATTCAGTATTCAAAATTCTCTTTATTTCTCGACCCTCTGCACTACAGAGGGTCGAGTACGCTTTAATCTTGTTCAGCAAAACCTTTTCTAAAATTTCCCATTAATTTATCAAAATATATCTCAGAACATGTCTGCTAAAAAGTGATGCCCATCTTCGCAAGCAACTTCTTCTGTACATTCAGAGGAACTTGAACATACTCGTTGAACTGCATTGTATATCCTGCTCTTCCCTGCGAGAGGCTTCTTAAAGCACTGGTATACCCAAACAGCTCAGCAAGTGGAATATTTGCAACTATTGCCTGGGCTTCACCACGACTATTTATGGAAACCACTGTTCCCCGTCTAGAATTCACATCACCAATTACATCACCCATGTATTCAACCGGTGTTACAATATCAACTATCATTACAGGTTCACGAATAACAGGAGAAGCATTCTGCAAAGCTTTCCTTAAAGCAATAGCTGCCGAGGAGCTATAACCTAATTCTGTCGAGTCTGTCTCATGTACCTTGGCTTTCACAAGCACCACTTCAACACCATCCAAAGGATATCCAGCTAAGACGCCAGCACTTACAGCACCCATAACTCCGTTTTTTGCAGCCTCAAGAAATTCCACTGGCAGATTTTTAGCTTCTGATGAGAATTTTATTCCTGAATCACAAGGCCTTACTTCAATGAGAGCATTTCCATAATTGCCTTTACTGGCTATGAGCCTTTCAAATGTGTCCTCACCGCGACCGATTGAAGAAATACTTTCACGATAAGAAACTTGTGGACGGCCTGTACGAACATCCAGTTTTTTCTCTCTTTTCATTCTATCAACAACAATTTCAAGATGGAGCTCTCCCATGCCTCGGATCAGAGTCTGACCGGTTTCACGATCTACTCCCACCTTAAGACTTGGATCTTCACTTGTCATATCTTTAAGTGCATCTTCAACTTTTTTCTCATCACTTGTGCTGGCTGGTTCAATTGCCATTTCCATCACAGGGTCAACAAAATTGATTGCTTCTAAAGTAAGAGGTTTGCCCAATTCTGTTAAAGTATCCCCGGTTGCTGCATTTTTCATACCTGCAGCGGCAATGTCACCTTCTGATACGCTATCCAGATGTATTCTTTTATCAGCATGCATCATAACAAGTCTTGTGAGTCGTTCTTTTTTTCCAGTTCTATTGTTAAAAATAGCCTGACCATCTTTAGCTGTTCCGGAATAAACTCTTAGATAGGCCAACCGGCCTAGATGTGTATCCGTCTGAATCTTAAAAACCAATGCAGTGAAAGGTTCACTGTTTTCTCTTTTCCGAGTTTCACTTTTACCGTTGGGTTTGACTCCTGTAACAGAAGGCAGTTCTTCTGGCGCAGGCAACCAGTCAACAATGGCATCCAGCAATCTCTGCACTCCTACATTTCTCAGGGCAGCGCCACACAATACTGGAATGAAAGCTCCTTCAATGGTACCTTTTCTTAAGAGAGAAGAAATCTCTTCTTTTCCAAGTTCACCTGCGAAATATCTTTCCATGGCATCGTCATCAAGCTCTGCCACAGTTTCCATTACCTTTTCCAGAGCTTCCGCCGCCTGGTCTTGATATAACTCTGGTATTTCTTTAACTTCAAATTTTGTACCAAGTGATTCCATGTCAAAATAAAGGGCTTTCTGTTCAAGAACATCAATTACACCCTTAAAATCACTACCCTGACCCACTGGTAACATCACCGGCAATGGCGTTTCCCCAAGAATGTCCTTCATCATCTGAAGAACCCTGTAAAAATCAGCTCCCTGCCTGTCAAGTTTGTTCACAAATGCAAGAGTGGGTACCGAATACCTTTGCGCTTGTCGCCATACGGTTTCTGTCTGTGGTTCCACACCGCCAACGGCACAGAATACACCGACTCCCCCGTCAAGAACCCTTAATGACCGTTCAACTTCCGCTGTAAAATCAACATGACCTGGAGTATCAATAATATTGATTCTGGTATTTTTCCACTGACAGGTGGTTGCAGCAGAAACTATGGTGATTCCCCGCTCCCGTTCCTGGGGCATCCAGTCCATAACCGTTGTGCCATGATCAACATCACCCATGCGGTGTGTTCTTCCTGTATAAAACAATATTCTTTCAGTTACAGTTGTTTTGCCTGCATCTATGTGAGCAAATATGCCAATATTTCTAGTTTTACTGGGCGTACCCATTTCAATAACTCCTTTATATTCTTAGCTAAATTATAGTAATGCAATTTATTAAGAACTAAACAAATGTCAACCTTTTGACTTTTTCCTCACTAGTAATAATCTGCTTTTTCAGTGAACACTAGATTTTTAAAGTAAAAGGAGCATAGACAGTACGGAAAAATTTACTAAGTCTGATTTACAGTTTTTTCCGGTCAGTGTACTTTCATCTTGACCTGTGTTATAAACTTCACAATGTTGTACTTTAACAAAAAAGGAGGAATCATGGGTCTTTTAAGTTCTATCCTGGCATCGCAGGGGGGAAACATAATAGGGCAGATCTCAAGCAAATTCGGGTTGGACTCAAGTACTGCAGAAAGTGCCGTTCGTAGTCTAATTCCTGCAATTTCACAAGGAATTCAAAAGAACACTTCCGATAAAGCAGGGCTAGAGTCTCTGATTAGTGCTCTTGTTACAGGCAATCACCAAAATTACCTGAACGATCCGGACAGTGTTTCAAATCCAGCCACAACCACTGATGGGAATTCTATTCTTGGACACATTCTAGGAAGCAAAGAAGAAAGTAGACATGTTGCTGCAGACGCTGCTGCCAGCTCTGGAGTAAGTGACAGTACACTGAAGAAATTACTTCCCATACTTGCAAGTGTAACCATGGGGATAATAAGTAAGGAGAGTTCTTCTCTTTCAGAAAACAATCTTGATATAGGCGGATTACTTAACACACTGATAAGTTCAGACGATGATAACTCGGGTTCCCAGGGGCTTCTGGGCTTAGCAAAAAAACTTTTCTAAGGGGGAAAAATGGGACTTTTTGACTTTGCAACGAATATGGGTAGAAATCTCTTCAACAAGGAAGAAGACGCCCCACAAAAGATACAGGCGCATATTGAAGAAGACAATCCAGGAGTTACCGATCTTATTGTTGCCTTCCACAAGGGTGTTGTCACTCTATCTGGTAATGCAGAAAGCAGTGAGGCTGTTGAAAAGGCCATACTCATGGCGGGGAATGTTATGGGTGTAAGTGAAATTATTAATAATGTATTAAGTAAGTTGCCAATCGGGCAGAATACCGAATATTATGAAATAAAATCAGGAGACACTCTCTGGGGTATTGCAAAGAAATTTTATGGTAATGGCAGCAAGTATACCAGTATAGTTGAAGCCAACAAAGAAGTAATCAAAAACGCTGATAAGATTTTCCCCGGTCAAAAGATTCGAATTCCAAAATAATTCCAAAAGAATGGCCGCCCTTGGAAGAGCGGCCATTTCTAATTTTAGCAGATACTACCAGCGATAGTGTGCGAATGCTTTGTTTGCATCAGCCATTTTATGGGTATCCTCTTTTTTCTTAACACTGGAGCCTTCGTTACGAGCGGCATCCATAAACTCAGCAGCCAGACGCTCACGCATTGTATTACCTTTGCGTTTTCTGGAAAAACCGATGATCCATCTCATAGCAAGAGCGTCCCTTTCTTCAGGACGAACTTCAAGAGGAATCTGATATGTAGATCCACCAACACGGCGACTCTTAACCTTAAGAACAGGACGAACGTTGTTCATAGCTTTTGTGAAAACAGCTACTGGGTCCTGGCCTTTTTCGGTAATTATGTCAAATGCTCCGTAAACAATGGACTCTGCCACGGATTTTTTACCTTGCAACATAATGTTGTTGATAAACTTAGCAATAACAATGTTCCCGAATTTTACGTCAGGTAAAATTTCTCTGCGTTTTGGTCTATTTCTTCTCATTTTATATTCCCCGCTCTATGATTCCCGTTTTGTTCCGTATTTGGAACGGCTCTGTTTTCTACCCTCTACTCCGCTTGTATCCTCAACACCACGAATGATGTGATAACGAACACCAGGTAGATCTTTAACACGGCCACCTCTTACAAGCACAACGGAGTGCTCGTTAAGGTTATGCCCTTCTCCGGGAATGTAAGCAGTAATCTCGAATCCGTTGCGAAGCCTTACACGGGCTACTTTACGGAGTGCCGAGTTCGGTTTCTTTGGTGTGGAAGTGTACACTCTTGTACAAATTCCTTTTCTCTGCGGGCATCCTGTAAGAGCAGGTGCCTTAGTCTTTTGAGTAGGCTTTTTGCGCCCGTTTCGCACCAGCTGATTAATGGTGGGCAAACTTTCTCCTTTCGTGGGTCAAGCTCATTAGAGCTCTCGTTTTTCTTAATACAGTAAGTGCAACTCTATACATGATTAAACTTTTCGTCAACCTCTGGCTCTGGAACTGGTATTGGTAACTCAGAACCATCACTCATGGAAATAGTGAGATCACGATATGCTTTCACTCCTGTGCCTGCGGGAACGAGATGTCCTACAATCACATTTTCTTTCAGGCCAACAAGTTTATCAAGCTTGCCATTAATGGCAGCATCTGAAAGAACTGAATTGGTTTCCTGGAAAGAAGCCGCTGAGAGAAAACTATTCGTAGCAAGTGATGCCTTGGTTATGCCAAGCAGCATTACATCACTGGAAGCTGGGCGTCTGCCCTGGCTCATCATTTCCATATTCACTTTATTCAGAGCGAGACGGCTGATTCGAGCTCCCTCTAGGAACTGTGTATCACCTGCGTTCTCGACTCTGGCCTTACCCAGCATCTGTCTTACGACGATACCGATGTGTTTATCGTTAATCTTAACACCCTGAAGCCTGTAAACTTCCTGGATTTCGTTAAGAAGGTAATCCTCTACACTTTCTGTACCAATAACTCTAAGAATATCATGCGGATCAAGAGGTCCATCAGTAAGCTTATCTCCAGCTTCCACACGATCGCCTTCACGAACTCTGATATGCTTGGTTGCCTGTATCTTAATATTAGCTTCCTGACCCTGTTCGCCTGTGATAGTCACAGTTCGCATGGCTGCCTTAATTGGACTTAAAGCAATTTTTCCGCTAATTTCTGCAATTGCCGCAGCATCACCAGGTCGTCTTGCTTCAAACAGCTCATCAACTCTAGGAAGACCACCAGTAATATCTTTCTGCATACCAGCACGCTTAACCATTCGTGCGATGTGGGTTCCTTTTCGTATCAGATGCCCATCACGAACATGCAATGTTGCACCACTTGGAATTGGATAAACACCTCTTACAAAATCCTTTATGAATTGTTCGACCTGATCCTGTCCTAACTGTTTCTGCTTGCCTCTAACAATAATGTGACTTCTTGAGCCACCTTTCTGGAAGAAACTAACAAGAACAAGAATCTTAGATCTAGCAATAATTTCACTAAATCGCAGTATTACCTGACGGGTTCCTGCATGAGCCTTATCAAGACTTGCAAGACCCATTACGAAAGGATGAATCTGACTGTAATCAATCAGTGCTTCCATAAATTCGTCTTCCAACTCATCATTCTTTCGACTGCTGGAAGCTGCGAGACGGTCAGTAACTTCTTTAAGAGCATTGAAGTCTTCTTTGTCTTTTTTGCTTTTTGCTGTGGCTTGACCTAACTGCTCTACAATTTCAACAAAAGCAGCGTAACTACCTGTGCCTACACGCCTGCAGTCTAATGAAAGGAATGATGCATGGGAAGAGCTTGCAGCGTGTGCTTCAATGATATCATCATAAAGTGATGTTGGACGAACAGCATTAGTATCACGGTAAGTGAAAACAATTCTTCCATTTGAAGTTTCAGCTTCTTCAAGAAGTTCGTTGAAGGTAATCAATTCTTCTTCGCGGCGCCTGGGACGACCGGAAAGAACAACCATAAATTCTGGGAGTATGAAAATATGCGGATGAAGAGTTCGACTTCTATCCTCAACAATTATCATCTGCCTATGCTGTTCACTATCAATATCCTCTTGAAGTGTAATATCTTCTTCAATGTCCACATAGTGAATAGAGCCTTCATGCTCACTAACTATTGGATTACTGAATGGTTCTGCCACAAAAAGAAGATCTTCACGTTTTACGTTCTGATCATCTACAGTGAACATGATAGATCCAGGAGAAATCTCGTAAGTTGATAAAACTTCCCCATCATTATCAATTACATCTATCTGACCATTTCTAGAAGCTATTATGCTGCTATTTCCCTCGGCATCGACACCCTCAACAAGATATATGTTCCTAAAGCTAACTCTACCTGGATGCCTTGCTTTTACCTGGTTATCCTGAGCCTCGCGTGATGCAACACCACCGGTATGGAATGTACGAAGAGTAAGCTGTGTTCCAGGCTCACCAATTGACTGAGCAGCAATAACTCCTGCAGCTTCGCCTTCTGTTACCATACGATTTCTACTTAGATCCCAACCGTAACACATAGCACAAAGCCCACGCTCTGCCTCGCATGTTAGTACGGATCTAATCTTAACAGACTCAAGAGAACGAGAATCAATATATGATGCAAGTTTTGGTGTTATCTCCGCACCTGCTTCACATATGATCTCATCTGTCACGGGATCATAAATATCTTCTGCTGTCACTCTTCCTACAATACGCTCGCTGAGTTTTTCAATAATCTTTTCACCCTCTTTAAGGGCAGAAATTTCTCGACCTCGAATTGTTCCACAATCGTCAAGGGTAATAACTACATCCTGACATACATCAACAAGTCGACGAGTAAGGTACCCAGCATCCGCTGTTTTAAGAGCTGTATCAGCAAGACCTTTTCTTGAACCGTGGGTAGAGATAGAATATTCAATAACCGAAAGGCCCTCTTTGAGTGAACTTATAATTGGCGTTTCAATTGTTTCACCAATTTCACCAGACAATTTTTTCTTAGGTTTAGCCATAAGACCACGCATGCCTGCAAGCTGTCTTACCTGCTCTACACTACCTCTAGCACCTGAATTTGCCATGAGATAAATAGGGTTAAATCCCTGATTATCATGGCTCAGCTGCTCCATCATTGAGTTCTTTACATCATCAGTGGCTTTTGACCACACATCGATGATTTTATTGTATCTATCACTCTCGGTCATTTCCCCTTTGCGGGCGGCAAATTCGATCTGAGCGACTTTTTCAGAACTCTCGGAAATTATTTCCTTCTTTGCATCTGGAATTATCATATCATCCATGCCCACCGTAAGACCACATGTTGTACTGTACTTAAAACCGAGATCCTTGAGATTATCAAGGAAAACAGCTGTTTTTACAGCTCCCATTTCAGTAAATGATCTGGATACCATGCGGTTCAAACCTTTTTTACCAAAGATTTTAGCATGATCATCGGTAAGGCCGTTAGCCATTATGTAACCCATACCTTCAGGTACAATGGAGTTGAAAATAACTTGGCCTGGTGTGGTATAATCTTTCCAGAACTTGGACTGTCTAATTTCACCCTTTGAGTTTATTTCCGAAATCTTATTAATATTCCTAACTTTGATTCTGGTATGCAGATTCACTTTACCAGCATCAAGAGCTCCAATAACCTCATCCATTGAGGAAAAGATCATTCCCTCACCTTTATCTTTTGCGCGAGGTTTAGTTATGTAATAAGCTCCAATAACGATATCGTGACTTGGTGCTGCTACCGGTTCACCACTTGAAGGCTGAAGAATATTTCTGCTTCCAAGCATAAGAACCCTGGCTTCTATCTGAGCCTCGGCGGAAAGTGGAAGGTGAACAGCCATCTGATCACCATCAAAATCTGCGTTGAATGCTGCGCAAGCAAGAGGATGCAATCTGATAGCAAGACCCTCTACAAGCACAGGTTCAAAGGCCTGTATACCAAGTCTATGTAGTGTGGGTGCTCTGTTAAGCAAAACCGGATGGTTTGCAATAACCTCTTCAAGAATTGCCCAAACTACTTCATCTTTGTCTTCAACCTGTTTCTGAGCCATCTTGACCTTGTCACCGGTCAATCTGGCAAGTCTGCCAACCACAAACGGCTTAAACAACTCAAGTGCCATGAGCTTTGGTAATCCACACTGGTGCATCTTAAGTTCTGGACCCACCACAATAACAGAACGGCCAGAGTAATCCACTCGTTTTCCAAGAAGATTTTGACGGAAACGACCGCGCTTACCTTTCAGTAGATCAGAAAGACTGCGAAGAGGACGCATTCCTGCACCCTTTACAGGTTTTCTTCTGCTTCCATTATCAAGCACGGCATCAACAGCTTCCTGAAGCATTCTTTTTTCATTCCTGAGAATCACATCAGGTGCCTGAAGATCCAACAGCCTGAGAAGTCTGTTATTTCTGTTTATAACACGCCTGTATAAATCGTTAAGATCACTTGAAGCAAATCTTCCTCCCTCAAGCGGAACAAGAGGTCTAAGGTCTGGAGGAAGCACAGGCAGAATTCGAAGAATCATCCACTCTGGTTTGTTATCATTTTTTGAGCTTTCAAATGCAACAACTTCTTTAAGTCTCTTCAGATTTTTCTGACGACGACTCTGGGTTGTTTCATTAGCAATACTTGTACGAAGAGTTGCTGCAAGCTCATCCAGATCAATTTCCGCAAGAAGGCTTGTTACTGCTTCAGCACCCATGCCAACTGTAAAAGCATCTTCACCGTAGGTTTCCCGAGCGGCGTAATAATCTTCGTCATCCAGAACTTTACCTGGTTTCAAAGAAGGATGTTCACTGGTTATAACTATATAAGATTCGTAATAAAGAACCCGCTCTAGATTCAGATTTGTGATATCCAGCAGTTTATTAATTTTGCGACTCTTAAAGTACCAGATATGAGAAACAGGAACAGCTAGCTCAATATGCCCCATGCGACTTCTTCTAACTCGTGAATGAGTCACTTCTACGCCGCAACGGTCACACTTTACACCTCTGTAGCGGGGTTTTTTGTATCTACCGCAGCTACACTCCCAATCTTTTACTGGTCCAAAAATCTTTTCACAAAAGAGTCCGTCTGCCTCAGGTTTGTAACTACGATAATTTATAGTCTCTGCTTTTGTTACTTCCCCGTAGGACCACTCTTTGATGGTCTCTGGCGATGCAAGACTAATCCTAATTCCTGAGAAATCAGCTGGAAATGTATTCGCATCTCTTAGGGAATGTGAATCAAGCATTCTACCTCTCCCTCTCTTCGGTCATGTCAAGTTCGACATCCAGAGCAAGACTTCTCATTTCACTGAGAAGAACATTAAACGCTTCTGGCGTTCCTCTGGTTTCGACATTCCTGCCATGAACAATTGCCTTGTATGCTTCAGTTCGCCCATCAACATCATCACTTTTGATTGTGAGCATTTCCTGAAGGCAGTGTGACGCACCATACGCCTCAAGGGCCCAGACTTCCATCTCGCCCAATCTCTGTCCACCATTCTGAGCTTTTCCACCCAGAGGCTGCTGTGTAACCATTGCGTATGGCCCTGTGGAGCGTGCATGTATTTTATCTTCAACCTGATGGGCAAGTTTCAACATGTACATTCTTCCCACAGTAACCCGCTGATCAAATGGATCTCCTGTTCTACCATCGTAAAGCACAGTTTTACCATCACGGTGAAGACCGGCTTCTTCAAGAAGATCACCAATTACCTGATTATTTACACTATCAAAAACAGGGGTGATTGCATTAATACCAAGTTCTGCTGCAGCCATGCCCAAGTTTGTTTCCATTATCTGACCAACATTCATTCTACTTGGAACACCAAGAGGGTTCAAGCAAATATCAACTGGTGTACCGTCTGGAAGGTACGGCATATCTTCTTCAGGAACAATAATACTAACAACACCTTTATTTCCGTGACGACCGGCCATTTTATCGCCAATGCGAAGTTTGCGTCGTTTAGCAACATAAACTTTTACCAGCCTTGTGACCCCTGGTTTCAGTTCGTCACCACGGTGAAGTCTGTCTTCTATATCCTGATATTTATCATTTAAATCTTTTAGTTTACTTTCGGCACTGCGAAGAATTCTTCTTGCTCTGTCATCAATAACAAGATCTTCTACAAGCTGACGGTTGAAATCAAGATCAGTGAAATCAACCTTTTTCAAGAAGGTAATAGTGATTTTTCTTCCCTCTGGAATCAGTTGTTCACCTGTAACACCATCAATAAAAGTAGCAGCTTTCTCGCCGGTAAGAACACTTCTAAGCATGGAATTTCTGTTATCGAAAAGTCTTTTTTCATTCTCGGCTCGTTCAGCACGAAGAGCGTCCACGCGAGACTCTATTTCTCTTCTTCCTCGTTCTGTATCATCCCTGCGAGAATAAACCTTTACATCAACAACTATTCCAGACATTCCAACTGGAGCCTTTAGTGAAGTATCTTTAACATCACTAGCACGCTTGCCGAAAATTGCACGGATTAGTCTTTCTTCAGGAGAAAGATCCTGCTCGCCTTTAGGGCTTACTTTTCCAACAAGAATGTCACCTGCTCTGATTCTGGAACCTACTCTAACAATTCCATTTTCATTAAGATTACGCATTGCTTCAGACTTCTCTGTGGCATTAGGAAGATCGTAAGTAAGTTCTTCAGGACCTAATTTTGTCTCACGGAATTGTGTTTCTAATTCCACAATATGAACTGAGGTAAAAGTATCATCTTTTACAACTCGTTCACTAACAACAATTGCATCCTCAAAGTTATACCCGTTCCATGGAGTAAATGCTACTAGTGCATTAACACCAATTGCCAATCTACCATTTTTTGTTGCCATTCCATCAGCAAGAATATCACCTTTTTTAACAATATCTCCTACAGAAACCAATGGTTTCTGATTTACACATGTATCTTGGTTTGAACGCTCAAATTTTCTGAGCTTATAAATGTCATCTCTGTCAAAATCATACTCATCACCATCAGCTTTAATAATAATTTTAGCAGCATCAACCCAAGTAATTACACCGTCTCGAGTTGCGATAACAAGTGCACCGCTATCGCGGGCGGCAATATCTTCCATACCAGTACCCACAACAGGATCATCGGTGAAAAGCAATGGTACCGCCTGACGCTGCATATTAGAACCCATCAAAGCTCTGTTTGCATCATCATGCTCAAGGAAAGGTATTAATGCAGCTGACAAACCAACAAGCTGCATGGGACTCACATCAATGTATTGCACTTCATCCGGAGTTACCATAGGGAACGCTCCGGCTTTTCGTGCTCTTACAAGTGGACCCACAAGTTGATTGTCCTGATCAACAATTGAGTCTGCTTCAGCAACTATTGTTCTATCCTCTTTATCAGCGGAAAGGAAAGAAACCTCATTTGTTATTTTACCGTTAATTACTCGTCTGTAAGGTGTTTCCAGGAAACCGAATCTATTGATAGATGCGTAAACTGAAAGAGTAGTAATCAAACCAATGTTTGGTCCCTCTGGTGTTTCAACAGGACAAACTCTGCCATAATGGGTATGATGAACATCTCTTACATCGAAACCAGCTCTTTCTCTGGTAAGGCCACCCTCACCAAGAGCACTTGTTCGACGCTTATGAGTAAGTTCTGCAAGTGGATTTGTCTGCTCCATAAACTGAGATAACTGACTCTGTCCGAAGAATGAATTAATTACACTGGAAAGAGTTCGGGAGTTCACAAGATCTTGAGGTCTGAGTTTTTCCCTGTCCTGCTGCCCCATTCTGTCTTTTATTGTTCTAGCCATCCTGGCAAGACCTTTTGAAAACTCCTGTCCTAGAAGTTCTCCTACAGTTTTTACTCTTCTATTACCAAGATGATCAATATCATCTGATACATTTTTTCCTTCTCGAAGACGAATAAGACTATCTACAATCGCCACAAGATCTGGAACGGTTAGAGTCAACTTGTCCATGGATGTGTTAATGTTTAATCTCTCATTAAGCTTGTAACGACCAACCTCACTGAGGCTGTAACGCTTACTGTCAAAGAACATTGACCTTAAGTAACTTCTAGCGTGATCAAGCGAAGGAGCATCCGTTCCGCGAAGAGCCTCATAAATCCACATTGTTGCAGAAGCTTCACTCTTCTCGATTCCAGCACCAAGAGCAGATTCCTCTTTTGCCAGAGTACGACGAATACTGTCAACACTATTTCTATCATTACGCGGTTCAAGGAATTTAACAATATTAATACCAAGCTCTAAAAGTTTTTCAAGTTTCTCTACGCTTTCAACCGGTTCATCACAACGATAAATAATTTCCCCGGTTTCCTTGTCGATAATATCTTCAGCAAAAGACTTATGAATAATTTCTGAAACTTTTGACTGTCTTTTGATAACAGTAGTTAAATCTTTTTCTGTTACTGGATAAAAACAAGCAAGAATCTCGGCTTCTGAACTAAGTCCAAGAGCACGCAAAAGCATTGTAATAGGAATACGCTTTGGCTTTTTATCAATGTTTGCAAAAACAACATCATTAGAATCAAGTGTTAAATCAAGCCAAGAACCCTTTTGTGGAATAACACGGGCAGTACAAATCCTGCGGCCACGTTGCTGTGTTTTTTCTTCAAAGAAAACACCAGGACTTCTGTGAAGCTGACTTACAATAACTCGCTCTGCACCGTTTATTATAAATGATCCATTTTCCGTCATTTGTGGTAATTCACCAAGGAAAGTACCTTGATCAACGGCCATTTTCATAACTAGAGTCTCAGGATCTCTGGTTACAAGTCGCATTGTAGCATTAAGTGGTGCGGAATATGTTACGCCTCGCTCAACAGCTTCGCGTTTTGAGTGTTTTGGACGACCGATATCGTATCCAACATACTCCAGAGAGAATTCTTTTGTGGAACTCTCAATGGGAAAAGTGTCTATTAAAATCTTATGAAGGCCCTGGGGAAGCCTTTCCTCAGCTTTAACGTCAATCTGAAGAAAATTATCGAACGATTCCTTCTGTACCCTCAATAAATCAGGAACCCTGATCGCGGGTTTAACCCGAGAAAAATTCCTCATAGGTCTCGCTTTTTTCACTGCCACTCCTCTACACTGCTCCTGTACCGAAATAAGCTAATTAGCGGTATGCCACGAATTTCTCACCAGTACTAGTTAAGACCCGGTAAGAAATCCGGGTATTATGGGCTGAAAGCGGAAGGAGCAGTACTCTCCTCCCGCAGTCAGTTTATGTAACTCGATATCTATTTAAGAACAGCGGTTGCACCAGCTTCTTCAAGCTGCTTCTTTACCTCTTCTGCTTCTGGTTTCTCAACGCCTTCTTTGATCTTTGAAGGAACGTTGTCTACAAGATCCTTGGCTTCTTTGAGGCCAAGACCTGTAAGCTCACGGACAACTTTGATAACTTTGATCTTTTTGGCGCCAAAGTTTTCAAGAACAACATCAAATTCGCTCTGCTCTTCAACTGCATCAGCAGGTCCTGCTGCAACTGCTACGGCTGCAGGAGCTGCAGCTGAAACACCGAACTTGTCTTCCATTTCTTTAACAAGGTCAGCAAGTTCAAGAACTGTCATGTTAGAGATAGCCTCGATCACCGCGGCCTTTCTATCTTCACTCATCTTATTTCCTCCATACTTCGCGGAATTCTGATAAATTCCGTGTTATAGTTCAAGTTATTCTTTGCTTTCGCTTATAGCATTAACAGCATAAAGGAACTTTCTGATAATACCGCTGGTAACCATGACAAATCCCTGTAGTGGTGAATTCATTGAACCAACCACACGGGCAAGCAGCTCTTCTTTACTTGGCATATCAGCAAGGCTGATAACTTCATCTGCACTGAAAGTTCTTCCAGATACGAATCCGCCTTTCATAACAAGTAAACCTTTATGAGCCTTAGAAAATGCCTTGATGATTCTTGCAGGTGCAACTTCATCTTCGCTATAGGCAATAGCTGTTGGTCCATTAAGAAGACCAAATATCTCTTCCTCTGGTTTGATTCCGACTTCTTCGAATGCACGCCTGAGAAGAGTATTTTTTACTATAGTGAAAACAATTCCAGCTTCACGCATCTGAATGCGAAGTTCTGTAATGTCTTCAACATTGATCCCTGTAAAATCAGCCAGTACAACTGAACCTGACTCACCTATGCCTCCATGAAGATCGGAGACTACGACTTCTTTTTTACTTCTCGTAATACTCATTGCCGTAACTCCTTTCTATCTAAGCGCTCTAAGCAATGCGCGGATATCATTGATATCAAGACGAATGCCTGGGCCCATTGTTGAGGATACGGAAATATTTTTCAGGTAACGACCCTTAACGGAAGCTGGTCGAAGCTGAATAACCTTTTCCATAAAAGTAAGTATGTTTTCGCGGAGTGCAACGGCTTCAAAGTTAGCTTTTCCAACAGGAACATGAACATTTCCAGTTTTATCTACTCGGAAACTAATCTTGCCTGCTTTAGCATCTTTAACAGCAGTTCCAACTTCCATTGTAACTGTTCCTGTTTTCGGGTTAGGCATAAGGCCTCTAGGTCCTAGTACGCGACCTAATTTACCAACCACACCCATCATGTCAGGAGAAGCGATAACAACGTCAAAATCAAGCCATCCAGCTGTGATTTTCTTAGCTGTTTCCTCGTCACCGATGAAATCAGCTCCAGCTGCTTTTGCCTCTTCAGCTTTGTCACCTCTGGCGAATGCAAGTACCCTGACAACCTTACCAGTGCCATGTGGAAGCATGCATGTACCACGAACAACCTGGTCACTGTACTTTGGATCAACCCCAAGGTTACAGGCAACCTCCACTGTTTCTACAAATTTTGCAGTGGCTAATTCTCTGATAGCATTTACAGTCTCTTCGAGAGTGTAACTTTTATCTCTGTCCACTGATTCCAAGACTTTTGCAAATCTCTTGCTTTTAGCCATCCACCACCTCCAGACCCATGCTGCGAGCGGTGCCTGCTATCATTCTGATAGCTGCATCCTCTGACGCTGCATTCAGGTCTTTATCTTTCAGCTTAGCGATCTCACGACACTGTTCAACAGTGACAGTTCCAACCTTTTCGCGGTTGGATTCAGCAGATCCCTTTGCCAACCCAGCTGCCCGTTTCAAAAGTATTGAAGCAGGGGGGGACTTGAGTATGAAGGTAAAGCTTCTGTCTTTATAGACAGTGACTACCGCAGGAATAATAAGACCTTCTTTGCCCTGGGTGCGAGCATTGAAGTCCTTACAGAAACCGGCCAGATTTATACCATACTGACCGAGAGCTGGGCCAACCGGAGGTGCCGGTGTAGCCTTGCCTGCAGGAAGTTGAAGCTTTACCACGCCCAAGATTTTCTTGGCCATGGTTACTCCTTTCTGCTGCTTACCCCTCCCCTTACTGGGGTTAGCAGTAGTTTACCGGATATTTTATAAACAGATCCAAGAGTTCCGGTGTACCCCTAGACCATTCTTACTTGTTTGTAATCAATTTCAACAGGAGCTTTTCTACCGAAGATTGTGAAAATAATCTTTACTTTTCCACGCTCTGCATTAATATGTTCTACAACCCCTGTGAAATTTCTGAATGGCCCATCAGTTACTCTGACTGACTGACCAACTTTAAACTGAATTCGAACAATTTTCTTCTCAGAGTCACCGGTTGTCTGACCTTGAATTCTATTCATGTCTGGACCGGTTAATGGAACTGGTTTACCCCTATTCATAGGAGGGAAACCACTTACATTGTTCATTGCGCGAATATCCATAATAATTTCATCGCTAATTTCAAGCTCAACAAAAACATAACCTGGATATAGTTTTTTCTCTCTAATGTATTCTTTGCCGTTGCGCCTATGAGTAATATCCTCGGTGGGAACCAGTGTTTTACCTATACGGCCTGGGTATCTGCGCAAAAGTTGCCCTTCAAGGAATTTAGCAACTTTCTGCTCATATCCTGAAAAAGAGTGTACTACATACCACTTAAAATTTTGATTTTTCTGATCAGACTCAGCACCGATTTCGGCTGCTTCTATACCTGAATTCTCCAGCACTTCAACAGTCATCGTATGCCTTTCTCTGAATATTCCAGTTAACCCAGAAGTCTAACTAGACCCGCCATGGTCATTGCTGTGAATTGGTCAACAACAAAAATCCAGATTGCCACAATAACCACTGCACCAATCACGACCCAAGTTGAAGATATCGTTTCCTCACGACTAGGCCATGCAACTTTTATCATTTCGGCTTTTACTTCTCCGAAAAAAACTGCGATAGTCTCCCATAATCGAATGAAAAGATTACCACTTTTTGCAGTTTTTGCGGCCATTTTCCGTCCTTTCGGCATAAATGCCATACTGTAATGAAGAGAGGCTGGCAGGGCAGGAAGGACTTGAACCCTCAACCTCCGGATTTGGAGTCCGGCGCACTGCCAATTGTGCTACTGCCCTGCGACCACTCTTCTTTTTCCATCAGTACCGTCTGTGTCTATTTGCCTTCTCGGTGCAGAGTATGCTTTCTGCAGAAGCGACAGTACTTCTTGAGCTCCATCCGTTCAGGATGAGTTCTCTTATTCTTAGTAGTGGTGTAGTTTCTACGCTTGCACTCTGTACATGCCAGTGTTGATATTATTCTCACCATTAACCTACTTTAGTATTTTTGTAACCACTCCGGCACCAACAGTGCGTCCACCTTCGCGAATAGCGAAACGGAGGCCCTCTTCCATAGCGATCGGAGTAATAAGTTCAACGTTCATTTTTACATTGTCACCAGGCATAATCATTTCCATACCTTCAGGAAGGCTAATGGCTCCAGTAACATCAGTTGTACGGAAGTAGAACTGAGGTCTGTAACCGTTAAAGAATGGTTTGTGACGACCACCTTCCTTCTTGCTGAGGATGTATACTTCGCCCTCAAAAGTTGTGTGAGGCAAAATTGAACCGGGCTTGGCAATAACCTGACCGCGCTCGATCTCATCTTTAGCAACACCTCTAAGAAGAAGACCAACATTGTCTCCTGCCTGTCCGTCATCAAGGATCTTACGGAACATCTCTACACCAGTACAAACTGTAGGACGGGTTTCACGAATTCCTACAAGTTCAATCTTATCCTGTGTATGTACAACTCCGCGTTCAATACGACCGGTTGCAACAGTTCCACGACCAGGAATAGAGAAAACATCTTCTACAGGCATAAGGAAAGGTTTGTCTGTATCACGCTCTGGAGTTGGGATCCATGTATCAACAGCTTCCATAAGCTCGTAGATGCAAGCAGCATCTGGATCATCAGGAGTTCCTGAGCTGTTAAGAGCTTTAAGGGCTGAACCACGAATGATTGGGCTATCTTCTTCGAACTGGTACTTTTCAAGAAGTTCCTGAACTTCCATCTCTACAAGTTCAACAAGCTCATCATCATCAACCATATCAACTTTGTTAAGGAAAACAACGATTCTAGGAACATTCACTTGGCGAGCAAGAAGAACATGCTCTTGTGTCTGTGCCATAACACCATCATTTGCACCAATAACAAGAATTGCGCCATCCATCTGGGCAGCACCTGTGATCATATTTTTGATGTAATCTGCGTGACCAGGACAATCAACATGAGCATAATGTCTGTTTTCTGTCTGGTACTCCTGGTGAGAAGTCGCAATTGTAATACCGCGTGCTTTTTCTTCAGGCGCATTATCGATCTGATCGAATGCTACAAATTTAACATCTTTGTTCTGTGTTGCGAGGCATTTGGTGATTGCCGCGGTAAGAGTTGTCTTACCGTGATCAATGTGACCAATTGTACCCACATTCACATGGGGCTTAGTCCTCTCAAATTTTTCTTTGGCCATGAGCTACTCCTACTCTCGGCAAGGGTTTCAGTAATCCAACTGTCAGTTTACTCTTAAAAACATCGCACACAATGGTTTTCTGGAGCCCACGAGCAGGATTGAACTGCTGACCTCGTCCTTACCAAGGACGCGCTCTACCGACTGAGCTACGTGGGCAACAAAAACCTGAATACGGTCTCCATACGATTCTGGAGCGGGAGACGAGCCTCGAACTCGCGACCCTCAGCTTGGAAGGCTGATGCTCTGCCAACTGAGCTACTCCCGCTCGGAATCGTGGTGGCGAGGGGTGGATTTGAACCACCGAAGGCATACGCCAACAGATTTACAGTCTGCCCCCTTTGACCACTCGGGAACCTCGCCACTATTCCTTTATGTAGTAACGCTTTCGCGCTTTCATTTCATCCTGGAGCTGGCGATGGGACTTGAACCCGCAACCTGCTGATTACAAATCAGCTGCTCTACCAATTGAGCCACGCCAGCTCGGGACAGCGATAATACTAAACACGTCGTAAGTCGTCAACCCTGAAAGAGCTTAAAAGTGTGTACCTGTTGACGAGAGACTTATTTATTCATAATTGAAGCATACTGAACACTTATTTTTTTGACAGGAGTTTGAAACAACATGAATAAAAATATTTTGCCTTTTCTGACCATACTTATTGTTTTCCTGATGCTTTTCTTTTCTTGTGGTAAATCAAATTCTCTACCTGAACTACATCTAGTTCCCGGTACAGCTCTATTACATCTTCATTTTGAGAACGGGCTTAATTCCAATGTGACATCCCTTGCCAGCCATCATGTAGAAGGTTTTGTACTCGCTGACTCTCTGCTTAAAAAAGGTCCTATTGGATTGTCTCTTGTGGGTATAGATATTTCAACATTAAACCCACAACTTTTAATTCTCACGCAGAATGCTACAATTGAGTATGCAACAGCTCTTGCTGCAAGAGTTCTGGACCTAAACCCAAGGCAGGAAGATAACCGTGTTGATCTAATTTCAGAAGTTGGGTATGCACAGGCCTCTGTTACTCAGCGAGATGGTTGGACTGCAATTTACGTTGGCCCTGCGCCACATATAACCATTGGAAACTGGCTGGATCTTGATAAAGACAATTCTCTTGCAGCGGACACTGCCCTTGCTAAGGTTATTCCCGAAAGCCAACACGTTACTGTTCTCTTTCCCGGTAACCTATTCGCATTTCTTTCAATGTTACCCCTTGAAAGGCAAATCCCATGGTGGAGCAACTACAAAGAAGTAACTTCAATAATCAGACCTTCTGCATTATCTTTATGGATCACATGGCCGGAAGCTCAAGCTGAAGAACCTGTTTTTGCAGGTATTATGCTTGCAAGAAAAGATGGCGGTGTGACGACAATGGACATCTCTATATCTGACACTCAAATCAGCACAGATAGCTCTTTTGCCCTACTGCTGGATATTGGTGAAAGGATGCTTATTAATGAATAATTATTTGATACACGCTCAGTCTATATGTAAATCTTTTCAACAATTGAAAGTTCTCGATAACGCCGATTTCACTTTATCTAAAGGTGAATTTGTGGCAATAACCGGGAAAAGTGGTGTGGGTAAGTCAACTCTACTGGGTATACTGGGCGGTCTTGACCCTGAATTTCAAGGCAAACTACTGGTGAATGAAATAGATATAACAAGAACATCCTCTGCTGAACTATCAAAAATCAGAAGAGAATTCCTTGGTTTTATTTTTCAGGATTTTCACCTACTGCCAAATCTAAATGCCTTTGATAATGTTCTTCTTCCAGCTATTTTTAGCGGTACAGATACCCAAAAGGTAAGGGATGAAGCGTCTGTTATACTTTCCAAACTGAATCTCAGGAATGATAATACAGCAACTAAATTGCTTTCAAGAGGCGAAAGGCAGCGGGTTGCAACAGCCAGGGCTCTTGTGAATAATCCCAGGGTTTTGCTGGCGGATGAGCCAACTGCAAGCCTTGACGAGGATAGCGAGGAAAATCTTTTTGATCTTTTAGATTCTCTTCGCGAAGAAAGAGGTTTTGCAATTATCGCTGTATTACATTCAAAAAACATATTATCTAGAGCTGATAGAGTTATCGAGCTAAAAAGAGGAGTTCTTAATGAAAAACACTCATAAAGCAATTAAACTCTGGAACAAAGGGCACTGGAAAGATTATTTGTTCAGCCAAGGCATGCTTCTTGTGGCCTCTCTGCTTCTTGTTTTCTTCATATCCATCGGTTTGGGTGTAGGTAATATTTTACAAAGATTTCTCTCTTCTGATCTTCCAGAAGAGCAGGTTCGCATCACTCCACTGGGTGTTCAAGCAGGTACTTTTCAAACGGAAAGAGGTGGCACAGAGCTCACTTCTGCTATTCTTGATTCACTGTCTGCATTGCCTGAAGTGGATCGAATAGACCCTCAGGTATACGCACATGTTCCAGCTTACCTTAGAGGGTTGCTGGCAGGGCGTAACTACTACACAGATATCTCTCTTGAAGGTGTGACCACTGCCTTTGTACCCGATTCTATGCTTCAGCACATCGATTGGAATTACACCCTGAGTGATAGTGCCGAAAAACCTCTTCCTATTATTCTAAGCGAGAATTTGCTAATTGTTTACAATGCCGGATTCGCAGAATCTAATGGGCTCATGGGTCTAACTCCTGAAGGTGTTATAGGCCTTGAGGTTCAAGTTAATGTAGGTAGCAGTTCGTTGGCTTCACTTCAAGAACGACCTGTTACAGTTCGAGCAGAAATAGTAGGCACTTCAAGAAATGTAGCTCTGTTTGCTCTTGCTGTTCCAATCGAATTTGTGGAAGAAATAAACGCAAAATACCTACCTGATGATCAACACACATACAGTGCTTTAATAGTCACAGCCCACAAAGCCGAAGATGTACCGGTAATTGTTCGATACGCAGAGGAATTAGGGCTTTCAGCAGAAACTCGTCGTGGCATAGCCCAGAAGGCAGAAATCCTTGTTGGTGTGGTGACAGCGGCACTTGGAGCGCTTGCAGCGGCCATTCTGTTTTCTGCAGTTGCAAGTGCTATTCATACCCTTGTGGCTGATCTGAAAAACAGATCTTATGCGCTTGGTGTTTTAGTTGCTCTTGGAACAAAGCGTGAAAGGCTGGTTTATATTTTTGCCTTTCAAATATTCTTCATGTCATTAATTAGTACCATTTTAGGTGGGTTACTAGGGTGTGGTTTATCATTCCTTGTAAGCTCAACTCTTCTAAACTTATTACCTGTACTGAAAATGGCAGTAACCACACTGGCAGTATATCCCATTGGCTGGCTTTCAGCAGGGCTGGGGCTTGTACTTATTGCTTCCACAGTATCAGCTTGGTTCTTTTTCAAAAAGATACTGGGAACGCCTGTAACAGAACTATTAAGACGATAAACATCGGAGTATAAAATGAAAGTTTCCGGACTTTTACTTGCCATCCCATTCATTGCAATTGCCCAATATCCAGATACTTTTTTGGGCTCTGTTTCTGTAGGTCAGAACCCAATGGATGTCTGTATCTCCCCTGATGGTAACAGAGCCTATGCAGCAGTGGAGTTCGGATTTGCTGCAGTGATTGACATAAACGGATACTCAGACTTTTCCCTTGCAGAGCTTGTATCAATTGATGGCGAACCGGTTACGATTCAGTGTGATCCAACCGGTGAATATCTCTATGTAGCAGACATTGAAAACAGCAGTGTACATGTTGTTAGCACCTCTGAGTTGTCTGTTGTGAAAACTTTCGCTATTCAGCCTGATCCCACCGATATGATTCTTTACTCTCCGGGAAATAAAATTTACCTTTCCCATGAAAATGGATTGATCTCAGTAATTGATACGGAAAGCCAAACAATCACTGAAGTTTTTTGGGGAGGAGTTCAACTAAACTCTCTTGCCATAACTCCCGATCAAAGTCAGATATTTGCTTCAGATAATGGAAGCCCCGAAGAGACCGTTTTAAACTCTGAAACAGGAAATTCTACCCGTATAACCAGCGGCATGGACAGTTACAGTGTCGCGGTTTCCGGGAACGGCTCAAGGCTTTTCCTCTCCTGCCCGTCATGGAACACAATTGGAGTAATGGACATCACATCCTTAACAATAGAGGAAACAATTTCCTGTACAGGAGATGCACCAGACAAAATGGCAACCTTGCCCAGTCTGCCCTACCTCTATGGGGTATGTTCCGATGAGAATACCATTACTATTTTCGGAACAGATGATCTTATAGAAAAAGGAGAAATTACCCTTTCAGGAGGCCCCTCAAACATAGCGGTTCATCCTGACGGTGAAAGGCTCTTCGTGGTGTGCACAGGAGATAACAAGATAAAAATGATAGGTTTCGACCCATCAGGAGTTGATCCGATCACAGCGGAACATGTACTAACTGTTGTTGATTCTCCTTCTTCAGTACCATCTGTAACTGTGACCTGTTCAGAAGGAGGAACCGTTTTTCTAAGCGCTTTTGATCTGTCGGGAAGAACAGTATGGGTCACAGAAACTGTAATGGCTCAGAATGAAACACAACAGTTCCAAGTGGGAAATGTTCCCACTGGAATACTGATTGTAACCTCAACAGTCAACAAAACCGTGAATTCTGTAAAAGTAGTAGCACTGTAAGTCTGATTCAATCAATGAACTAATTTGTTCCAAGAAAATGTATTACTAATATTAAAAACGTAATCTTACATACACTTCAGAATCAAGCTTTTCCCAGCTTTCAACCACTGGGGTATTTGTGTAATCAAGAGAAGTGCCCACCACAAGTGAAATACGCCCAGGAAGATCAAATTCAAGTTCTCCTGTTGCATCTGCAACATACCCGTCTGTGTTCTTAGGAGGAAGGTAAACACTTCCCGATAACCACAAAGATGGAAGCCAGGAAACTGAACTTGAAGCCCATGTACTGAAAGAGGCATAAGCAGTCAACTCATCTGTTCTACCCTGATCTGTACTCCATCTGGTATTCACAAGACCAGCACCAGTTTCAGGAGCGATCCATATCCATGACGCGGGCCAGCTTTTCCAACCTGCTGCCAGATAGGAACTGACCTGCCAGGGTCGAACTGTTATTGGTTGTCTGTCCCAGCTTGAACTTGCCCCTGCATAAAGATGATTTGTAATAAAATGTTCAGCTGAAATGGAAGCCCATGCACTCTTGCGAATATCTATTTCATTACGGATTTCAGATCTGGCATTCGCTTCAAAACTGACTGAACTGCCCACCTGACCATAATTAAATGACACACTGCCACCTCCACCATAGTATTGCTCGTCATTGTTTCCGCCTGTGGAGGAAAGATCAATCCAAAAATTCCAATTCAAAGGTTTTAACCTGTTTTTCTGGAATTCCGCATCATAATTATCACTACTGATAAATCGTAATCTGCTTTCTGCGTATGCGTATCCAGGCTCAAGCCTTAAAGCCTCAAGATATTGGTCAAGAGCCCCTGAAAGATTCCCACGGTTCTCTTCTATCAAACCCAAATAGCAAATTGTATACACTGAGCTGGCATCATACTGCATGACCTGAAGAAGAAGCTCTTCTGCTTTATCAAGCTGATCATTAAAAAGATAAGCTTCTGCAAGAGCAGTTGTTAAGGTTTCATTCCATTCATAAGTATTATACGCTTCTAGAAGGATTTCAATTGCAACTGAACTCAAATCCTCACCATAATAATAATCTGCTAAACGAATGGTAACATGATAGTCATCTGTTTCTAGTAGTGAAGTTTTATGGTAACACAATCTGCGTTTTTCTGCCATGTCCAGAACTCCGAAAAGCTCTGCAAGATGAATCAACTGCCAAGCAGTATTGGAATCATCATGAAACGCTCTTTCTGCAAATTCAAAGGCAAGATCGTTATACGAATTGTCGTAAGCACTCCACCCAGCAGCTATCCAAGCATCTGGAAAAAGGTCAAGCATTTCCATTGTGATTGAATCAGTATTTTCGCCTATAGCTTCCAGAAGAAATATTTTTTCTGCAAAACTTACTGCAGAATCTTCACTGAGATATAAATACTCTTCTAATGATAAAAGAGCATCTTCAGTTTGATGTTTGATTCTGTACACCCTTGTAAGATTTAACCACAAAAGAGAGTAATCAGGGTCAATTGCGAGTGCTGCAACAAAATAAGCTTCTGCTGAATCAATCCTTGCTTCTGCAACTGCCAACCCTGCAAGTTCACCCAGAATCCATGAATCCTGTTGTTCCAAAGCTAGACAGGCTTCTTTGTACCAGTTCCATGCGGCTTCAGTCTCTCCGCTTGTACTAAAAAGATCACCACGCCGCTGCCAGCCATATAGATACTGGGGGTCTATTGATATGCTTGTTTCATAAGCATCTGCTGCTTCACTAAAAGACCCAACGGCCTCAAGTACCCACCCAAGTTCACCATAAAGCCATGGTTCAGGTTCTATCTCAATAGCTCTTTGAAGAGCAAATTCAGCAGCGGTTAAGTTATCTTCTGCCTCGTACAGAAATGCCAGTTCCTGCCATCCAGCAGATAACATTGGATCAAGTTCTACAGCTCGCTCAAGAAGCTCTTGTGCGCTGACTGGGTCACTGGTGATTCGAAGTTTTGCAAGTTGATAAAGAGTCCATGAATTGTCTGGGCTAAACTCGATGGATTTCTGAAAAAAACTATCTGCAAGATCTGGTCGCTGCTCTTCCAACAGGCATACTGCAAGTCTGCTCCAAGCCCAACCATGCTGAGGATAGAATTTCAAAAGTTCACGATATACCTTAATTGCTTCCCCGGTCCGTTTATTTTCCTCAAGAAGAAGCCCTAGGGCCGAATATGTTGACGATTTTGTCGAATCCCGCTGGATAACTTCTCGGAATACAGAAATTGCTGCTACTGGATCACCTGCATCTGAAAGAACCTGGCCGTACTGCTGTTTTAACGGGTTGCAATCAGGCAATCTGCGAACCGCTTCCTGCGAAACTGCAAGAGCTTCATCAATTCTATCGCAATCAACAAGTGCCATTGATAAAGTAAGCCATCCTGGGCCAAAAGTTGAATCAGCTTCAACAGCTTCACTGGCATGAATATATGCTTCTTCACAATTCCCTACAGAGAGCAGCCAGTAGCTGTAAGTTTCACTAAGTACTGGATCAACCCCATCAACAAGATCAAAAGCGATTGAGAACAAACTATCCATCACAAAAGAATCAGGCTGCATACCCACAAAAGCCAATGCTGTCCATGTTCTGTGATCTGTGCTGTCTAAAAGAATCGCTTCTATAGCTGTTTCATAAGAATTACCAGAACCTGTTCCATACTGTGAAATAGCCTGTGCTGCAAGATTTATTGCTGTTTTTTCATAATCAGAAGAGACCTGTTCCATATTGTCCCAGTTTAGATCACTGTACTCTTGATACCACTCTGAAGGCCAAAACGACAATATTGTCAATAAAAGAATCAACCTTTTCTCTCCTTACCTGTAACTTTGTCAAGGTGTACAGCAATGATTTCAGTTCTTCCTGTCATTGAGTCGGTAATAACAGTAGACTCTTTTAAATATTTCACACAAAGATCCTGAAGGATTTCCCTCTTTTTTTCCATATCAGAAACAGATACAGCCTCACCCCATGCGATAACACTTGTGTAATAAGCTGTCTGTGATTCTACGCTGACTCCATGCATAGCATCAAATTCCAAACAAACCACAGGAGATTTTTTCATAGCTTCTGCTTTCCGTCCTTCAAAAGCACAATGAAAATAAATTGATCCGTCTTTATAAACAAAACTAAGAGGCACTACATAAGGTTCTCCCTGTGAAATCATACCAATCCTGACCACAGAACATTCCATTATGAAATTGTCGATTATTTCCCTTGAGGTTATTTCTCTTTTCTTAAGTCTCAATTAATTCCCCCATATTGCAAAAGCAAATCCTGCAAGTGCCACTGTCCAGCAATACCAAGCAAAGCCTGTAAGTTTTCCCTGTTTAACAAACTTAACAAGAAGAGACAAAGCACCAAACCCCACAATTGCCGAAACCACAAAACCAATAATTATCGCACTTATTGGGATACTCCAGCTAGCTGAAGGAAGTTCCTTTACTGCTGCACCAAGAATTGCTGGAATGGCAAGAAGAAAAGAAAATCGGGCTGCCTCTTGGCGAGAAAAACCCACAAAAAGACCTGTACAAATAGTTGTACCTGAGCGAGAAACCCCTGGAAGAATTGCAAGAGTTTGAGCCAAACCAACCAGAATTCCTCTTTTAAAAGTAATACCTGTCTGTTTTGTTGAGTCTGTTTTGCCTGATAAAAACAAAATCAACCCGGTGAAAACCAGAGCCCCGGATATGAAAAAAATATTATGTCTGAGGGTTTCTATAAAATCACCAAACACGATTCCAGCAATTGCCACCGGTATAGTTCCCACAACAAGAGAGAGACCTAATAAAAGGCTTTTTTTCTCTCTGCGAAAAACACCAATAACAAGAGCTGTTATGTCTTTCCAGTAAAAAGCAAAAACCGCCACAAGAGTGCCCAAATGAAGAACTATATCAAACGCAAGACCGCCTTCGGGAACTTCAAGCAGCTTAGCAGCAAGGGCAAGATGCCCTGAACTGGACACTGGCAAAAATTCCGTTAAACCCTGAACAATAGCAAGTATAGAGGCTTCAATTGGATTCATTCTATAAACTCCCTGTGTAATTCCTGAAGTGCTTTATCTCTCTGGTTTAAAAGAACCAGAGCGCTGATGGTTGCATGTGAATCAACTGTCTGAAGAGCATTAACTTTTACCCGGTGAAGAGCTTCGCAAAATCTTGCCATAACCCCCTGTAATCCGTGCATACCTGCTCCTATTATAGAAACCTTAACACAAGGTGAAACAATGGTATAGTCAAGCTCCATCAGCCCAAGAAGTTGCTGTACTTTGTCAGTTGATTCCACAGGAACAGTAAATGATGTGGAACAATCAAATACACTGAACATATCCATTGAGATTCCATTATCAGCAATAACCCTAAAAAGGCCTGCAAAAAAAGAAGATGGAGTACTAGAACCGGTAACTGAAAATCCAGCAACAGTGTTTCCTGCAGCAACTCCAACAATGTATCTGCTATTTTCCAGAGGTTTTGTTTCCACCAGAGTTACCACTTTGCCGGAATTGAAAGAACGAACTTTCAAAATCATGTTTGATGCCAGTGCTGCCTCTGCTGCTCTAGGATGAACCACCTTGGCCCCCTGCCATGCCATCTGCCGCAGATCTTCTGCAGAAATAACACTTAACTCTTGAGCATTGGGCACTTTTACCGGATCAGCGGTGTAAATTGAATCAACAGTTTTGTACAACAGAACTTCACTAGCTTCAAGAGCTACCCCAAGAACAACAGCGGAGGTATCTGTTCCACCTCTGCCTAATGTGTTCAGATAACCTGAAGGTGATAAACCCTGAAATCCTGCAATAACAACAACACTGTTAGCGGAAAGAGTTTTTTTAATTCTAGATACATCAATACTTACAATGCTGGCATCACCAGATACTCCATCAGTACAAATTCCTGCTTCCCAACCGGTGAGCGCCTCTGCCTGTATGCCCTTATCTCGCAGTGTTGAAGCCATGACAAGTGCACTTATAACCTCACCGCAAACCATTAGCCTGTCTTTTTCGTGAATGCTCGATTCCTTGGAAACCAGACCAAGAAGAGTATCAGTTGCATACGGATCTCCTGAACGACCCATGGCAGAAACTACCACAACAAGTTTTTCTGTCTCTTCAAGAAGAGATACACAATGGTCTGCTGCGATTATTCTATTTTTCTCACTGGTTAGGCTGGTTCCGCCGAACTTTGCCACTAGCAGTTTCTTCTGCAAGGTGAACGAACTCCCTTCCTGTATCAGACCAGGTAAAAAGATCTTTGCTTCTGACACTGGCATTTTCTGACATTTTATATCTTAACTCTTTGTTATCAATTAGTTCTTTTAGATGCTCTGCGCAGTTTGTCACATCTCCAGCTGTTATCAAAAAACCATTCTCGCCGTGTGTAACAAGTTCAGGCACTGCACCTGCATCAACCGCCAAAACCGGTAACCCGGCCCATAATGCTTCTGCTACTGCAATTCCATAACCTTCCCAATGGGATAAGTTTGCCAAAATATCACTGCTATTATACTTAGCATATAGCTCTTCTGTGGAAAGATGCCCCATAAATGTCACTTTGTCGCCAAGAGCATAAGCTTCTTTTCTCACAGATTCCGAATATGCTGAATCAGTTTTCTCGTCACCAAGAATATCAAGATGGAAATTTCTGTCTTTCAACAAATTGCACGCTTTTACAAGTGTTAATTGGTCTTTCCTTGAACAGACAGTTCCCACACATAGAATTCTAACCGGTGAATTTTCTGATCTTTGTTCTGCCTGCTTGGAAAATCGTTCAAACCCCGGGGGAATTACACAAATTCGATCTTCTGATAAACCAAGCGATACAACATCATCAGATGTGCTTTTACTGTTTACCCATATTTTTTTTCCGCTTGAAAGAAACCAGCGAACCAGTTTTTTTCGAAATCCCGATACACCTTCCACTCTATCATGCCACTCCAGATGATGAACAAGATACAAAACAGGGATGCCAGTGAACGGCAGAAGCAGTCGAAGAAATGCCATAAAACTGTAACTCTTGCTTACAACAAGTAAATCAGGCCTGTTTTTTAGAACTCTGAAAAGAACATGAAAAGAACCTGGTATACGAGAGCCTTGAAGAGTTTCCGGTATGGTATTAAAATGTATAACATCAACTTCATGGCCTGCTACACTTAAGGCTTCAGCCATTTTAAAGTTAAAGTAATAACCACCTGTGCTATGATCTTTAAGACCCAACATTACAAATGAAATTTTCAAATTATCTCTTTCGATAAAGTTCTTTAGAAGACTGAGTATAGCCAAGCATCCCTTAAAAGTCACACTGCACAAGAGGGCTGTGAACAATTATGTTTGCAACAGGAGGAAATATGTCAGCAAAAAGCATCTGTATGGTTGTGAAGAATCGTCTTTCGAATGATGCCCGTGTGAAAAAAGAGATGACCGCTCTTGCCCAGGATGGCTGGCAAGTAACAGTTATTGCCATGCCTGAACAGGGTTTCGCTGAAGATGAATACAAAAATGGTATCCACATAATCAGACCCCACATTTTCTCTCAAGCCCGTGAAAACCTCCGTTCTCAGGTTACAGGTGCTTCAGAAGAAATCAACAATTCATTCAAGGCAAAAGTAATAAGAGCTATTAGACAGAACAAAATACGCAGATTTTTTGCAGACCTGCACCGAGATATCCCATGGGAAAACAGATTAAAAAAAGCAGCTTACAAAACAAATGCTCATGTGTACCATGCAAACGATCTGGATACACTTGAGATTTGTGGTTCCGTTGCAGCAAAAAGAAAAGCAAAACTGGTATACGACAGTCATGAATTATGGCTTGAGTCAAGTCGCTTTCTTATTGCAACCCATCCTTTAAACAAAATAAGACTAAAAAGAATTGAAAAAAAGTACATACAAAAAGCTGATGCGGTTATTGCAGTAACTCCTCTTCGTGGACGGGAAATGAAAAAAATGTATCCGTCCATGAAAAATCTATCAATAGTGGAAAATGCTCCTGATAAGCTTTTAAAACTTCCCCCCAAAGGCAAACTCCGAAAATTGATTAAAGCAAAACCTGATACTGTTATTGCTTTGTATCAAGGTGTATTATGCCCAGAAAGAGGGCTGGAAGAGTTACTTAATGCGGCTAAACTCACAAAAAATAAGAATGTGAAATTTGTGTTCATCGGAATGGATGCCTGGAATGGAACACTTCAGAAAATGGCTTCTGAAATGTTACTGGAAGATAAAGTGATTTTTCTTCCTGCTGTTCCCTCGGAAGAGCTTCCTGAGATAACAGTAGACGCTGATATGGGGTTCATTCTGTTTCGTAATACCTGCCTGAATCACTACTATTCTCTACCTAACAAACTGTATGAGTACATGATGGCTGGGGTTCCCATAATTTCCAGCAATTTCCCTGAGCTTGAACGGGTACTCTCAGAGGTACAAAGCGGCTTAACAGTGAATCCTGAGTCACCAGAAGACATTTGTAAAACTGTAGAACTACTGGCCTCGAATTCTGAGTTAAGAAACAGTATGAGCCACAATGGGCGAAACGCAGCTTTAGACAGGTACAACTGGAAACCCCAGAGTTTGATCCTTCGAGATTTGTACCGAAAGTTGAGGTAGAAATGAAAAAACTGATTCTGCTTACCTACTCTTTCCCTCCTCTTTCTTCCGGTGGAACCCCTGTGGTTCTGAATATGTGCCGTTACCTTCCATTACATGATTGGCAGGTTACCGTTGTAACTGTCAGCAATCCAAAGGGCATGAAAATTGATAACACCCTGCTGGATGAAATTCCGGAAGATCTGAAAGTAATCAGAGTAGCTCATGGCAAATCGGTTTCCACCACCCAACAATCTTCTATTCAGAAAAAAAGTGCGTTAAAAAAACTTCTCAGTTTTGTCGTTCATAATTACATACTAATCCCCGACCGGGTGATAACATGGAAAAAACAAGTTTTACCTGTTTTAGACAAAATAATTCAAGAAGAAAAACCCCACGTTATTATGTCTTTTGGTCCACACCATTCCTTGCATTTGATCGCTTTCTCTGCAGCTAAAAAAACGGCACTTCCTGTTATTCCTTTTTTTGGCGATCTCTGGATGAAAGACAGTAATGTTCAGTGGCCCAGCAGAATAAATAAATTCATTGAATCTCTTCTGGAAAAAAGTGTAATTCACCGGGCTAGGGGAATAATAGCAACCACTGAAAGATCAACAGGTTACTTTTTAGACCGATACCCCCATAAGTGTCCACCAACCCATGTTGCTGAAAATGCATACGACCCCAGAAGATATAACCACCGTGATTCCACTAAATCAAACAAAGAATATCTAATTGCCGGCTGGACAGGCAATTTTTTCGCCAGCCACTCTCCTGAACCGCTGCTGGAAGGGCTAAAAATGTTTTACAGCAGAAATCCACATTCCAAGCTTCGAATAAAAATGGCAGGTGGAATCGATCATGTATCTTTGAAAAAAATAAATCAGGAACCGCTCAAAGGAAAAGTAACTCATTCCGGACATTTAGAATGGGCAAAAGTTCCAGAATTCCAGAATAGTTGTGATATTCTCATCGGTTTTCTTACTTCCAGAAAAGGAAGTGAGTTGAAGAATTCAAGTAAAACCGCTGAATACCTCATCTCTGGAAAAACCATACTTGGTTTGGTGCCAGAAGGGGCCATGGCCACAAGAATAAGGGAATATGGCAATGGTTATATTGTTCAACCATACTCTGAAGACATAGCTCTGAAGCTTGAAAATCTTGAATACCAATGGAAAACATCTACCCTCAGAAAACCGTTGGATTTTGATAAGATTGAAGAAAAATTCTCGGCTGTTCGAGTAATGGCAAGAATGGCAGATTTCCTGAACAAACTGGTAGGACCATGAAAATCCTATATGTCTTGGGCTTTCTTCCACCTTATGTATCAAGGGAAATTGAAGCAATTGCCCAAAAAGGGCATACAGTTTCTGTTCTTCTTCCTGAAAACAAAAAAAACAGTCAAACTGCAGACTTCTGGAGTAACATTTCCAAAGACCCTCAAGGTAATTCAATTACAATTAGCAGATCTCTTAAATTCGAATATCTTACCTGTTCTGTTTCAAAACTAATCAGCCCATTTCTTTGTTCTCTTCGGCACATAAGAACGCTTATCATGTCACTTAAAGAATCAGAATTCAGATATTTTCTCATATCTTCAAAAGCAATAAGAGACATGGATCTAAAGGAAAAACCGGAAATAATT
This sequence comes from Candidatus Sabulitectum sp., assembly GCA_029938555.1. Taxonomy (GTDB): domain Bacteria; phylum Fermentibacterota; class Fermentibacteria; order Fermentibacterales; family JCC-6; genus Sabulitectum. The sequence goes on from JAOZUR010000006.1 coordinate 61,715, forward strand.
CATGCCCACTTCGCCCATGACCAAGCACACATAGCAAGAATAATGGGTTCCATATTAAAAATCCCTTATTCTGTCACCACCCATGCCACTGACATATTTGTACCCAAAAGCAAAACAAGGCTGGAACGAATACTAATTGATTCCTCTATTGTTTTTACCATATCCAATTACAATCTGAGCTACCTCAACAAACACTACAACCATTCAGGAAATATTGTTGTTGTTAAACTTGGCCTAGATCTAAATAAGCTGCCCACATGGAAATCAGCCTCTATTCCTCCGTTGTTAGTATGTACTGCCAGCGGGCTTGTATCCAAAAAAGGGGTACCTTTTCTTCTTCAGGCTCAAAGACTTCTTATGGATAGGAATGTAAATTGCAGACTAAGGGTGATTGGTTCAGACCCAAATGGAACAATTCTTCAGAAATTCAGGAATGAAAATTCCGATATTAATACTGATTTTGTCGGTTTGTTAACTTCAGAAGAAACAATGGAAGTTGTTTCTAAAGCTTCCATTTTTGTCTTACCATGCATTGAAGCTGACAACGGAGACAAAGATGGAATTCCAGTAGCTCTTATGGAAGCAATGGGGCTGGGTTTACCATGCGTATCAACAGAGGTTTCCGGTATTCCAGAGTTAATCGAAAATGGTGTAAGTGGGATTTTGGTTCAACCTAAATCACCGGAAGAACTTGCAGATGCCATTCAGTCCTTGCTTGTTAACAAAGAAATGGCAGCTAGGCTGGGCAAAGAAGGCAAGAAAAAAATGCTAACTTGTCACTCTCCAGAAAATCTTGCCAACATCATGATCAGTAATTTTGAACAGATAATAATTAACAAAACAAACAACCAATCCGGACAAAATGAAAGGAATTCAAAGTGAAATATCTTATCAGTAAACTTCCAGTCAACCCAGAGGATTTCACAACCTTACTACCGGAAATGGAAAAAACACCAGAAGGAGCTGCGGCGGCTTGTGTACTTGCTCTTTATCTAACCGCTCTTGATAACTCACTGGCTAAACAGCTTTTAAGAGCAATGAATCCAGAAGTATCTCACAGTACTATACAACTAGCACAAAGTCAGCTCAAATCAAAACCATATCTGATTCGTTCTTATTTTTCAGGCACAACTAACCAGAATGGTTATGCCATGCCGGAAAAACTAGAAATTGAATTCACAACAAACAAATACAGTGGCAGTGAAGATTCCGGTAAAATCAAATTCTTTACCGCCTGTTCAGGGGCTGATAGCCCAAGACCGTTAACAGTAAAAAAAGGACTAGATGGAACTTGGTATGCGCATGAGTGGAGTTCCCTTGTTGTTGGGATAAGATCTCCACTTTAAATACCTTCGCTTAATTTGTTACATGTACTCATGTCATATCCATTAGAAGAAAGGTTTATCTATGGTAACCATAGATAAACCTTATTTGCTTTAAAAAACCAAGAATCTGTAAAAATTCTCTTCAAGATTCTTCCTCTGGAATCAAATGAATCAGAATGCTGCTTTTATACTTCCCCATGAGGTTCTGGTAAGAGCTACATCGTGGTTATACAAACCGAACCAGCCGTCACAGTTTATTGTATTCCATTCACCTGAAGGATTCCAGTATTGCCACATAGTAGGTGGATATGTAGGGGCGCAACACAACCAGGCAATTGGATAAGGTGATTCCAGCACTGAAGCAGATAACCAGTATTCTCCTGATGATAGATCTGGAAAATTCTGCAGTTGGAAATCATTCCTGTAAAGATCATATCCCCATTCCTGGTCGCCTGTTGCTGTTTCTGTCTGATAAGCAGCTGGAACAGTTTCACTCCAAACTTCGGTACCCATATCACCACTGTTATTCTCAAGAATTCTTAAAGCTACATCATAAGGATGCCCAGTTCCTGTATAAACCATCCAGATTGTTATACTTTTTACAGTTGCATCTTCTGTTAAGGTAAAGTTATCAGCCAGTATCCATTCTGGCCCTTCCATATACATTGCATAAGCCAGTTCAGAATATTCATACGGTTGTTCATAAAGAGTTCCAGCAAATGCACTGCTTGCCAGTATTGCTGCTAGAATTACGTACTTCATCAAAATCTCCAATCATTCTACTTAAAAGATAAATTCTCAAAAAACAAGCAATTTTACCGAATCAGTAATACTCTCTGTCTTAATTTGACAGATATAGATCCCCGATGGCAATTCACTCACTTGAACAGAGTGGTGTCCACTATTAAATTCTCCTGTAACTATCTCCCTTACAGAACGCCCTGAAAGATCATACAAGTTTAACTCCACATTGGATGGTACAGTCAACTGGAATTCTATTGTTGCTAATCCGTAACTGGGATTAGGTCTGATTGAAAGTAAACAAGAGGTAAGAATTGGATTAAAAGTATTGTCTTCTACTGCAACCCCAGACCCTTCATGCAGAGTGAGGAATTGGCCACGCTGAACAGAGAGCCAGTTTTCTACTAATTGAGTTCCGTCTGAACCAGGCCATATAACCTGAATGTCTACAAATTCATCATTTGGCAGACCATACTCTATATCAATCGAATTCTGACCACCAATTCCACCGTAAGCCTCTACCTGCCTTAAACCAAGCCTATACACAGGATCCCCCACAAAACCTTGCTCATAAACTGTTACCAATGCACCAATACCGTTCCGGTTTGAAAAACCAGAGCCTGATTCATGAAATTTTCCTTCTAAGCGTAATGATAGATATAGATCTGTACCACTGTCATTTGCATTGTTAAAATAGATGCAGTTTGCATTTGGTCTTCCTATTGCAAGATCCAGATCACCATCTCGGTCAATGTCTGCCCATGCACCAGATCTGGTGTAGCCATCGCCAAATTCCTCTGTTCTTGTGAAACTGCCACTACCGTTATTCAGGTACAAGTAATTTTGCCCTGTAAATCCACCACTTGCATATACCAGAACAGAGTAATCAAGATCACCGTCATTGTCACAATCAGCAATGGAAGCTGCATAACTGTGCCACTCACCCATGGCAGTGGGACCAAACTGCTGTTGGGTGAAAGTTGAATTGCCGTTATTTATAAATCGATAATCGTATCCGTTCCAGTTGGCATTAACCAAATCAAAATCACCATCATTATCAAGATCACCAATTGCATATGAAATGGTGTGATGGTCTCCAAAATTAAAAGCTTCAGAAAATGAGTAATTTCCTTCATTAATATAAAGGTAGGAAGGTTGAGCATTGTTACATGCTATAAGATCCTGATCGCCGTCTTGATCAACATCAAACCATGCTACAGTTCTTGTATCCATATCGCCGAATCGCTGATACTCGGTAAAAGTTCCATCACCATTATTTACATAAAGATAATTCTCGCATGGGTTTGAATTCGGCGTCTGCTCCGTGCCACAAGCCAGATCCAAGTCCCCATCATTGTCACAATCTGCCCAAGCCATTGAGGCTGTCCACCTTGCTGCCCCGAAAGCAGCTACCCGTGTAAAGTTACCGTCTCCATCATTGATGTACAAATAATCCTGAGAACCGTAATTATTACCCTCTGCAATGTCCATATCTCCATCATTATCAAAGTCAGCCCATGCCACGCAGCCCGCTATATTGGCTCCGATGAAAGGTGTTGTTTCTGTAAAACCGCTACCGGTGTTAATGTAGAGGTAATTTGTCTGACCTGAATTTACAGTAACAAAATCAATCAAACTATCAGCATTAGCATAACCTGCACAAACACAATAAGTCGACCCGATTCCAAGCCCGCTAACCTCTGTAAAACTTGCTAGCATACTCACTGGAAGTACAAACAAAACAACAAAAAACAATACTTGATAACATTTCATCCTGCACCTTTACTCTTTCTATAAGGTTTGATTTTGGCATTATTCATATTACATATTTACCAAAGTATCATAATGTTGTCAAGACAAGTCAATACCTTACCGGTGGAAAGGTTAGATCGATGTTTCCTTTTTAGTGATTTCTTTTGTATATTTTGATTAAGTATTCCACTTGTCATGAAAGAAATACAGGGAGCACATATCAAATTCAAACAAATAAATGCAAAATACTTGATAGTTCAGGGATTAAACGAGAACACTTTTTTAGCCTTAAATATTATCCAGAATACCAAGTACATTCTCAGAAGAATTGATGCATCTTATGATTTCAGCAGGAAACAACTTACAGACCTTTGGTTAAATTCAAATCGGGCAGTATCCGAATCTTTTATTTCCTTTGAATCTGCTGGATGTGTTCTTTCAATTGATGGAGTTGCTGTTTCAAAAGAGGGGTACTTTTTAGTGGAACCGTATTGCTCTAGTGAAAAAAGTTTACAGGATGCGGATTTTACAAAAAATCAGTCGATTGACTTCTTTAGTCAGCTGTATTTTCAGCTTGACGCACTTTCTTATCAGAAAATCACCCATGGTAATCTTATTCCCTCGTCTATATCTGCAACTGAAATCAATTTACCTATAATTAGAAATTCAAGACCAATAGAATTCTTTCGTGGAAAACCGTTGCCAAAGAAAGAATTTGATTCTCTTCTAAATGCTGTTAAATTAGAAAAAAACACATTTCCTAATTATAAAACTGACTCGATTAATTACAATTCAAGTTTGAAACACATTGAAAACAATCTGCAACGAAAACAAATACCATCTTCTTGGGTTTTAGGAATTGAAGAGATCACATTAGATGTTTCCTATCGCATAGAAAAAAGTCAGCAATTTGGTTGTTCTTTCATAGAAGTGAACGGTTCTTGGGAATATGGACTTGATGTTATTGCTTCAGAAGTGGCTGCCCATCGTGAAATTGCTGGCAAAATCACGATTCGACTTGATTCAGAAAAGATTGATTCTATAAATGAACATATTAAAAAGCATCTTCCTGAAACTGCTGTTTCTAAAAAATCGCCACTGATCTCTTTTATAAAAAAGAATTCAGCTTTGCCCTTAGAAATAATATTCTTGCGTCACTCTAGCAAAGGTGACAATACCCTGAAATTGATTTATCAAATTACTTCTCAGCTAGGATATGATGAAGTTACATTAGTTTGCTTTTCTGACCAGAAGAAATCTGAGCTTGCTCCTGATTACAAGATCAAAACCATTACGCCATTGCCAGACATTAACCTTATCGCCACCAGGTCTTTAGCTGCAAAATCTAATTGGATCAATGTTCTCAGCAATGTAACTCCTCTGGAAACTTACACATTAATAACCGGAAAAGCCGAAGTAATAAAAGCAAACAAGCTTCTTTTTCAAATAGCAGCAATTCTACCAGGCATTGAAAAAAAGATCGCCATTGAAGTATCAGATAAAATAGGTAATTCTTCTTTAGAAGAAACCAACATTTTGCTACAAGTTAACAACAGAATTTGGTCACAAACGACAAAAGAATCACCCGATAAAGAAAAAAATCATCGTATCCTTGATCACATCTTTGAAGCTCTATTACAAGATAAATCACACAGACTTTTTGAAGTCTGCTGGTTGCTGAACCATGCTAACACTAAAAACGATCCCAGATTACTTCTTTCTGCAGGCACAGTGTTTCTCTTATTCTGGAAAAATCATGGAGCTGAAGTTGATTCAGAAAACATTGTAAAACTTTTTCAAAAAGCACAGATATTCCTTACAACTATCTGTCCTGCACAAATGCTTTCAGATTTCATACTTGATGTGATTACGAGGTTCTATCAAAGCAGTTCAATTATTCAGTCGCTTTGGGATTTGTTACAACCAGTGAAAAATTTACTAGAAATACATCCATCCATTAACCGTGAAATTTCAACTCTTGAAGTCTGGAATGAATTTGTAAATGGGGAAATAGAAAACGCAATAAATCTCTCTCTTCGGGAAATAGAGACCACCATAGAAAACTGCAAAACACAGTACTTTCACATAAGAATGTACACTCATGCTTCAAAAAAAGACATGGAAGAAAATTTAGATAGTATTTTATCTTTAATTCTAAATTACAGAGACCAAGCGTTGGTAATGGGCAAAATGGCGGATGTAATACTCTCCAACACTGTTTATGCATCTGTGAAAAGAATTTGTGGTTATGAAGAGGAAGCCCTGAAAGCTTTCCAGCAGATACCTGCACCAGATCCCTTTAAAAATTCCTGGACTGCCGTTCAGTATTACACGAACCAGGCACAACTTGCAGCTTTTTACAATAAAAATCAAGAATGTTTAGAAAACCAAAGTAAAGCTGTTGTGGCAGCATCTTTTGATGATAACAGAATTCTTTCATATAGCTCAATCTTATCCTACGATATCAGATTAATTTCTTCAGGTCATTATACATGGCACTATGCACTTTATAGAATGGACTGGCTGAAAAGGGTATTCAGATACTACGGGGCAAGAAAATTAAACGCTTTTATTGAATGTAATTTAATGACGGCGCATCTCTCTCTTTTAAACCGAAATACAACACTTCAATACAGTGAATCGATCCTTGATTACTCCAGCGATCTTCTTAAGGGCTCTTTAAGCGCTTCTACTTTTTCATTTGCTGGTTTCGCCTTTCTTATCGGTCAACCGGAAAAAGCTAAAAAAAATCTGAAAACCCTGAAAAACAAAGGAAGCACTATTCCAAATGGTCTGATGGAAGAAATAGATTGCTTTCTTGAAACCCGCTCCACCGAACAGATAATCGGTAAGGAGCTTTTTGTAGCAGCAGAAACACTCAACCTGTTAAATTCCTACACCAGCTTAAACAATTGGGCCATGGCCATTGGAAATCATTCTGATGTACAACCATCAGATGTTCTAATCCGCTTCCGCAACGGATATCTGCTTCAGGGTTACATACTTCTTCTAATTGGACTTGCCGGTGGAACAGTAACCTCCAAATTTTTGATAAAATACAAATGGCTTCTGAAAGCAATTGATGCAAGGTTCTGCAGAGCTGGATTTTTAAAACCGCCAGGGCACAAATCACCCTTACAACGAATCATTAACTATTTGGAAGATAAAAGACTAACGACGCATGCTAATCAAGAACATTCTGATACAACAGCTAATGGAACTGAAATATTCAGTTCATATCAAATGTGTAAAAAACTAGTGGAAGAACTGGATGTGGAAAAAATATGGGTAATCAAAAAAAGCAATCAGTCTATTGTGGTTCTTTCATCATCAAGCGAGAAATCCGTTGTTTTTTTACCTGTATGGATCACAGATGCACTTAAATTAGTTTCCGATTCAAAAACAGATTCAATTGATCTTCCATCTGAAGGCTGGTTGCGTGGTTTTCCAAAACCAGGAGTATTTATTATTGAAATACATCTGTCCTCCGAGGATACCATATTTATTGCAGTTGAATCTATAATTCCTGGCAAAGTACTTAATAAAGAAAAAATGGAAAAACTTCTTTTGGTCTCAGGGTTATTAGGACAGGTGGCACTTTTTGAAAATCCAGACAATACAGTAGCCAGAGAATTATCAATGGAAAATTCGCACCTTTAACACAGGTGCAATAGAAACAGTATTATTTCAAACGAAATGAAGGTGTATCTGTATGGAATCAATTTTTTGGCCTGACAAATTCCCAGAAATCCACACAAAGCGACTAGTGTTGCGTCAAGTAATTGTGGAAGACTCAAAAGAGTTATTCAACTGCTATTCTGACCCTGAAGTCATGAAATATCTATCTACTCCTCTTGAAAATGAAGATTCAATACATGGCATTCTTGATGATTACAAAAACGGCTTCAACCAGGGTTACAATCTAATTTGGGCAATTGTAACAAAAGATACCGGTTCTTTTGTGGGCACTGCTGGATTTGAAGAACTAAATTTTCTTGATTGCAAAGCCGATATAGGCTTCAGCCTGCTTCGAAAACACCAGGGAAACGGTTACATGAAAGAAACTCTGGAAGAAATAATAAGTTACGGTTTTCAAACAATGAAAATCAACAGAATTCAAACAACTGTTGTTCCCCAGAACAAACCCTCTATCAATATTCTTCAGAAACTTGGCTTAAAAAAAGAAGGGCACATGGTTCAAAGTGTTTTTTTTGGAAGCTCATATCATGATGAGTTAATGTTTGCTATTCTTAACCCATGGAGAAAACATGTCTGACGAATACTACGATGGATTTGCCGAATACTATCACTTTCATCAAGAGGCAACCGGCAGAAATGATATCACATTCTACACCGAACTCTGCCGTTCTAACCCTGGAACAGTACTGGAAGTAGGCTGTGGTACTGGAAGAACTCTGATTCCATGTGCCAAAGCTGGTGCCTCTATAACCGGTCTCGATCTTTCTGAAGATATGCTAACTTTTTGCAAGGGAACCATGCAGAAGCAGGTTGCAGAGGTACGAAGCAGAATCAAACTTGTAAAAGCAGATATGACTAATTTTGATTTACATGAAAAATTCAATCTTATAACCACCCCCTTCCGCCCATTTCAACACCTGACTTCGGTAAAACAACAGCTTGATTGCCTAAGTTCTATACGCAAGCATCTCACTCCAGGTGGTACTTTCGTTCTTGACATATTTGACCCTGACATGAAGTTACTTGCAGATACAAACAGAGCTATTGAATTTGGTGAAGAACCGCCAATTGTTCTATCTGATGGAAGGGTTGTTTCAGTTACCTACAGAAATCCGTCAGTAGATTCTGTGAATCAAATTATTCAATGTGAAATAATTTTTTCAATTAAACATCCTGATGGCAGCTATGAAAAACTCATACAAGAGTTCTTAATGAGGTACACTTTCCGCTGGGAAGCCGAACATCTTCTTCACAGGGCAGGATTCAAAGTTAAGTCTGTTCTGGGTGGTTACAACAATCAGGATGTGGGTGCTGGTGAACTAATTTTTATATGTGAAGGTTAAAAAATTAGCTACCTAAAATTGCTTATGTACGAGGAAGTATTCTCTTGAATAGTTTTCTTAACAACATTCCATCCTACTTCTTCAATAGTTATTGGGTCGGGTTCAAGATCAGCATCATCAAAGAATGTAAGACTTTTTAACACTTGAAATGTATTTGTATGTAAAAATTTAAGTTCAAAGTATTTAATCATATCTTTTAAGCCATAACTTTTAAGCAAAAAGAAAATATCATAAAAATCTTTTTTCGCCCCTCTACCTGTTACTGCAGATAATTTCATAGCGATGATATCTTCAATAGACAACAACCTTATACCATCAATTTCCAAAATAGGATTTATCAGTGGATATGAATATTTGATCAAATCTATCTCTACAATTTCATCCTTACCTTCGGTACTAAAAATATCAAGGCTAAGGCTATTCCTGGACCTGGTAATACTACCAATTGAAAAATGCTTCGATAGCTCTAAGATTAGTTTATCTACATCAAAGTCATCAATAGTAAACATATCAATATCAACTGAAATACGATGACCTAACTGCAGAGCAAGGGCTGTTCCACCCACAAGAAAAAAATCCTGTAGTGCATCTGATAGCATTAGTTTTCTTAGTAACTCCAAAGTTGTCGGATAGACGGTTCTGTATTGTAACATCTGAATTTCTCTTTTGGTATGTTAAAGTGTGTACTACAAAAACTTAATGTAACCTTATCTAAGTATCTTATCTGAACTATCTCAACCTTAATTTTCTCTAAACCATAATACTTTCTTAGCTCTAACCAGTCATTCCAGTTTCCTCTGGTTAGCACTCGTTCCACAACATGACGAATATGTTTGTCATAATCAATGTTCTGGAATTTAGTATCCCAGAAAAGAGATTTCCTTAAAACAGGCTTTTGTTTTTCCATGTTATCAATTTAAGCCTAAAAAAGGATGTTGTCAATTCACTTTTTTACTTATTCGAAAGTGGTAAATTACATATATCAAAATGCTTCAACAACTCTTCTGGTTCTGCATCCCATTGAGCCATTTTTCTTGAAATATTATCAGCCCGGCTGCCACAAAGCCAGTTATAATCTCTTTTAATCTGGTTTCTTTCTGATTTTAGAAAGACTAATTAAAACTGATATGCCAAGGGGGGTGCTATTCTGAAAAGAATTGTACATAATTCATATTGCATATAAATTGAAACCGGTTAAATGTAGAAACAATCTACTGAAAAATTAAATTGGTATGAGCATTTATTTTACGCTAACTGACAAGGAGGAGGAGGCATGGTTATTGAGACAGAGTTTGCTACTGCCGAAAGATTGAGTTCTGAAGAAGTGGTGAAGCAGAGTCGAGAAATTTACAGCCTTCCTTTTGTTCGAGATTTTCTAGATGCTGTACCGAATATGGCTCTGGTACTTAACGAGTACCGTCAGATTGTTTTTGCAAACTCTGCTTTCAGGGATTTTGTCGGTTATGAGGAACAGGATATTGATCTGAGTTGCCTTAAGACAAACTATTTAGGCGAGCGACCTGGAGAGGCAGTGGGTTGCATCCGCTCTCATTTAACAGAAGGTGGCTGTGGAACAACTGTGTTCTGCCAAACCTGCGGTGCAGTCCGTAGTATTATAAATAGTCAGAAGCTGAACAAGCTCGACATCCAGGAATGTCGAATGCTTTGTGGTGAGGAAGAAAATCCTTTGGATCTTCGAATTTGGTCCCGACCTCTAGAGGTCAACGGAGTCAAATACACTGTGTTTTCGGTTATGGACATTAGTAATGAAAAACGACGCAAGGCACTGGAAAGAATATTTTTTCACGATGTTCTTAACACCGCTGGCGGCGTAAAAGGGCTTGCCGACTTGCTGAACGAAACTGAACTTGATGATAGTGAAATCAGAGGTGTGGCCGGCATGCTTTCGGAATCGTCAGATCAACTTATTGAAGAAATAAGCGCACAACGGATGCTGTCTGCAGCAGAAAGCGGTGATTTAAAGATAAATACTCAACCCATAGATTCTATCGAAATCATAAATCGTGTTATTCGTCAATTTCACTCGCATAACATAGCGAAGGGCAAAGACCTATTGTTAAATGATGAATCAGAGAAATTTAATTTCAACTCTGATCCTGTTCTGTTAAGGCGGGTCCTGATAAATCTGATAAAAAATGCACTTGAAGCAATTGCGAAAGGGCAAGTAGTAACTCTTAATTCTTTTGTTAAAAGTGATTCTGTTTACTTCACCGTGCACAATGCGATTTTCATTCCAGAAGAAATTCAACGTCAGATTTTCACTCGCTCTTTCTCTACTAAAGGGAGTGGACGAGGGTTGGGAACATACAGTATTAAACTAATCACAGAGAAATATCTACACGGAAATGTCTCTTTTGTCTCCACCACAGAAACAGGAACAGTCTTTACGCTGCGCTATCCTAAAACCATTGGATCCACCTGTTAGGAAACAAGGACTTCAAGGCATATCAGCAATTTGCTTTTGTGTACTACTTCGAAAGAGGTAATTTACAAATATCAAGTTGCTTTAAAAGCTCGTCTGGGTCTGTACTCCACTGCACCATTTTTCTTGAAATGTGCTCGGTCCAGCTGTAGTTGTCAAAAGTATATTTTTCCTCTTTAGTTTTGTCTGCAAGGGGAATCATAAAACCGGCATTTTTGTAGTAGTCCTGAGCAAGATATCCGTCGTCCATTACAGCCATTGCCTTTTTTGTCATCTCTTCTGTTAACTCCGGGTACTTTTCCTCGAAGAGGTGAAATTCCATTGGGTATCGAGGACGGACAGGAGGATTTTCAGCAGGGAATCCCATTGGAAGAATCACAAGTGGAAAAACGTGATCAGGTAAATTACAGTCTTCCCTGAGTTTTTCAGACATATATGGTGCAGCACCAATAAAGCAGCTACCCATACCAAGACTTTCTGCTGCTGTTACCATATTCTGAGCCATATATGCAGCGTCCTGCATTCCAAACAATAGGCTGTGAATGTTGGAAGCTTTTCGTTGCCAACCCCTTGTTTCCATTACCTTTTCCATTCTGTGCAGATCGCACAGTATGACAAACTGAATGGGAGCATTAAAAGCATTTGTCTTACTGTTTCTCTGGATAACCAAACTACCAAGCTGCATGGCAAAAGGTGCCTGCTGACCGGCTCTTACAACAGTAAGAATTTCTTCCTCAGTTGGAACCTGGTCTGTGTAATTTCTTATTGATTTTCTGCTCATTAAAGAATCTATAACTTCATTTCTTATCATTTTGGTCTCCCTGGTTTTTACATAATCCTTCTAAGTTATATATTGAGAAGAAGAAGCGCAACCATTGTAAGAACAATTGCAACAAACTCCTTACGGGAAAGTTTTTCTTTGTAAAATACCATACCCCCAACGCAGATTAAAGCAATCGACCCGGCACTGTATGTTGGAAAAACAACCGAAGCTGGCATTTTTGATAATGCATTTATCAGGAAAAATGATGCAAAAAAGTTAGGAACTCCCACTGCAAGGCCAGTGATAATCTCTCGAGCATCGGGTTTCTTTCTAATTTTAGAAAGACTGATTAAAAGCGCAGTGCCAAAAAGGAAAAACAGGAAGAAGTCTTTTACCTCAAGCATTCCATATCTTTGATATAACTTATTTGTAAACTCAGATATCCCGGAGGAGAGAAAAAGAAGCAATAGGGCAGGTTTTAATGATGAAAAAATATTCTTTGACTTGAAATCAAGATTTACCATAAGAATTGCACCTAGCGCCAAAAACATTCCAACCCATTGAAGACCACTGGGAAATTCCCTCCAGAAAACCAAACTGAAAATCATTGGAATAAGAATTCCAAGTTTTGCATAACTACCTGCCATACCAACACCGCTTTCCTTAACCGATTTCTGATAATAGAAGAAACCAAGGAAATAGAGAACACCTGTTGGAATACCTATAACCAAAGCCCACAAAGCTGAGTTTTCTGAAGTAAGAAAGCCCTCTGTTCCTGAGCTGTTCCCTGTTAGCTGATTTGACAGAGAATTAAGAGAAAGAGATCCCAGATAGTTAAAAAGATCTTTTTTTACAACAAGCCAAAGAGAAATTGATGTAGCCATAGCATAATTTAAAGAGAGAATTACAAATCTATTGCAGTTTCTTTCCTCTCCATACTTGAGTACAAGAGCAATTGCTGTGCTGCATATTATGGCTAAAAGAAGACTAATCACTATCTAAATTTCCTTTTACTTATCAAGTGATCAATCAGCAAAATCAACATCCCACAAGATAGGTAATGAACCGTCATCAAGTCTTGTCCAAGTTGTTCCACCATTAGTTGTACCAATAATTACCCCTGAAGGAGCACCAAAACCGGAACCACCCACTGCCCAGGCTGCATTGATGTCAGATGCAAAAATCCCCAGCATGAAATAGCCGTTAACCTCACTAGGTACTGCCTGAATATCCCAGCTGGCACCACCGTCAGAGGTTTTCCAGATATTGCCATAATCAAGCGCAACCCAAACATCATTGGGAGACATGATTGCAATCTCATTGGCATCATTGCCGCTTCCGAATAAAGAATCTGGTGTTACAAGTTCCCAGTCTATACCGCCATTAGTACTTTTTGAAATCAAAAAACCATGCCCAACAGCCCAAACATTATTTTGATCAAAAGCCTTAACCGATAAAATAGGCCAATCAGTTGTTAAAGACTCTGCATGTGCTGTCCAGAGAGCACCTCCATCAGATGTATGATATATTGAACCCTGACCATTCATTCCCCCAGATATCCAGACATTTGAAGAAGAGAGGCAATAAGTCCCCTGCCAGTTCATATCAGGAAGAGTTGATTGTGTCATATCATTCCAACTTACGCCGCCGTCAGTTGTAAAATAAACGGCTCCTTCCGATCCGATCCAAGCCACATCAGCACTAAGAGCAGATATTGTCATAGTAGCGTTGGGCAGGTCTATCTCGGAGCCCATTCTAAGCCATGTTTCGCCACCATTTACAGTTTTCAAAACAACTCCAAAACCCTCACTAAATCCACCAGCAGCCCATACCGTAAAGCTGTCAACCACGGAAACGGAAGAAAGGTTACAGCTTGGAATTACCAGATCTGTTGCCTGACGAATCCAATCAATACCGTTTGTACTATGCAAAATAGTTGGCACATTTTCCTGAGTATCACCTACAGCCCAACCATAAATACCGGAAACCGGACTAGGACCAGTACTGTCGTTATCACATGCTATTACTAATACAAGAGTGACTGCCAATGTTATAGTCGCAATTTTCTTCTTCATCTTTCCTCCATTTGAATAATATGCAACTAATATACTTCAGCTCTTAGGTCTTCTAAAAATTAATTCTTTGTGCTTACTCAACAATATAAATAAGTAAAAGGATTAAAATTGGCCGCTCCAAAAAGAAGCGACCAATCAAAATTAAATTGGAAGAAACCAGGTAAGCTTAGCGTACAAGCCTAAATCGGGATCTTCGAAATCTCCACTTCCATCTCCCTGGTAAACGGTTTCTCCAAGAAGATAAAACATGCTTCCAGGAAGGTATTGCCAAGTAAAAAGCATATTAGCTCTCAGTTCATCAGTATGAACTTCAACCGATTGATCGAAATCCATATTAAACTTTGAATACTGCGAGAATAGTCTCAAATTCATATCAGGATTAAACATGTAAGCCAATTTGAAAGTAACTGATTGCCAATCTGTGGATCGATTATCAAAAGCTGATATCTCCCAGTTGTAATTCTCTGTGTCGAATGTACGGAACCAATTTCCAGCAATTGACGCCTCAAGTACCGGCACAGGAAGATACCGAATGTTACCAGTGACATTCTGGTATGTTCCACCATTTTCATACTGCCCACCACCTGTCCCTGCCCAAAACCTAAGTGGACCATAAGGATTAGATCCACCACCGACAAAAGCACTGGCATGACTATCGTAAAATTTACCATCAGGGCCTTCATACGGATCAAAAAAATCTGCTGCATAATTACCAGATGCTGTAAAATTCCAACCATTCTTGAAAGTTCCATTTACTTCTGCGTGAGTATCATTTTCAAAGGTCTCGCCATCAATCTCAGTTGTGTAATTCTGGTTTGCCCACAAAGAAAATGTAGAAAAGGTATTCTCTGGTCGGAATGTTTTTCTTATACCGGTATTGGCAGATCTATACCCAGTTGATGTTGTGAACCCTGTGCTATTCACATTGAAATCTTCATCAACCTGTCTGCCGTTCAACCAGTAGCTTAAGGTGCTTCGAACCCGTTGAAATCCAAATTCGTATGCG
The DNA here is from genome assembly GCA_029938555.1 of Candidatus Sabulitectum sp. Lineage (GTDB taxonomy): Bacteria > Fermentibacterota > Fermentibacteria > Fermentibacterales > JCC-6 > Sabulitectum. The sequence continues at coordinate 76,862 of JAOZUR010000006.1, forward strand.
CCATCTTCATCCATTCCAGTATTCCAGCTTCGAGCTGCACTACCTGATACAATATGATTTTCACCTATCTCAATTACTCCATCAAAGGCAAAAGCATTATTGCTTTCTTCCACAAATCCTTCTTGCTGCCAGGACTCTTTTGAAACTGCCGAAAAACCTAAATAACTGTAACCATGGAACTGTTTTATGCCTCTAAAAATCCCAAAATTAGCAGCTGTTGTAACAAGAGTAGTATCGTCTTCCCAGACTCGTCCGGTAACTGCATCAAGAAATCCAAAGCTATAACCACCTGAAACTGTTCCAGTAATTTTAGCTCCGCCATGAATTGGAATTACATCACCATTCCAGCCTACTGCACCTATTCGCCGGGAATAGAATAGATTAAAAGGCATATCAAAAAGATCACTTCTTTCCATAAAAAATGGTCTCTTTTCACGGAGAAAAAGCTCAAAGTGACCTAAGTTCATTTCAGCCTCATCAGCTTCAACCTGCCCGAAATCAGGATTCACAGTAAAATCAGCTGTTATGCTGCTTGTTAATCCCATTTTTATGTCAAGACCAATGTAACCTTCGGTTTCTGTTTCATCTGCAGTATGTGAATTGTAATATCTGCTGGATGCATATGGTCTAATTTCCATACCAAGAGAACCCTTAATCCCTTCAATTCCAGTTAACTCAGGAAATGTGGGTAAATCAGCCATCATCTGACTTTCTGAAAGACTGTACCATCCATTCTCTGATGTTCTACTTAGAATTCTTTGGAAATTCACCGACCATACCTGCTGCTCAGAATTGGGAAACCGCAGACAACTCAGGGGAATTGCCATTTCTGAAGACCATCCATTTGCATGACTTGTTGTGCCACTTTCCCATACAGCATCCCAACCGTAATCCCATCCTCCGTGCTCATTTAATCTGGCATCCATCTGTGAATTAGCAAGACTTGTCTCAAAACTAAAAGCACCTTTTCCATCATCCCATGTATCCAAAATTACTGCAATCCATTCACCGTTGATATAGTTATCTCGAGGTGTCAATGCAGGCACCATTAAGTCTGCAAGTGAATCTTCCATAAAAAATGCAAAATAAACAAATTCATCGTCAAAGAGAATCTTCACAGTTGTGGACTGCGACATACCCTCACCATAGTTTGGTGCAAATTGCCAGAAATCACAGGTTTCTCCAGGACAATTTTCCCACACATTTTCATCAATGAAACCATCAATAACTGGTTTCACATCTGTGCGATAGGCATTGACCGATTCGTTGGGAGATACAGCCATAAGAAATACTGAAGAAAACAATAACCACATAGGTACCCCTTTCTTTTCACAGACTCTTGAGTCATACTAGGGTGTTGGTGCATTTTCATGCTTCCTTGTCAATATGTAAAAAACACTTGCCATTGTGCAAGTTTGGCTTTCTAGAAATGCTTTCGTAATTGACTTTATGCTTTATTTATTGTACTTTTTTTCTTGCCATACAACCCAAAGGATAAAAAATGATATTTCTTTTATTGAATGCGGTAATTTCAATTTCAGGTGTATGGAACGCATGGGGTTACAATTCCGGAGATTGGAATGAACTGGCTCCATTACTGGCAGATAATGGTTATGACACAGTATTTTATTGTGCTGCATACGGGCTAGAAACTGATATAGATGGTCTAATTGAGTGTATTGATGCCTGCAACCAATACGATATAGATGTTAATGCCTGGGTCGTCTGCTGGAAAACAAGCCAATCATCCCATGCAGATCAAGCTCTTTTTGCAGATGAAAACAGGCTTCAGATATCAACCGATGGTGACAGTCGAGTTCAAACATGGTTGTGCCCGTCTGATCCGATCAATGTGGCTGCCCTGGCGGAAGTCTGCCTAAATATTGCAGCGACTACCAATATTAAAGGAATTCATCTTGATTACATTCGTTATGCCAGCAATCGAACCTGTTTCTGTTCTGGGTGCAGATCAAGATTTCAAAATGACTTAAATATTTCAAGACTGGATTGGCCGGAAGACTGTGCTAGTGGTGGATCTTTGTACCAGGAATACAACAATTGGCGATCCGAAACTATTACCGCTGCCGTAGGCGCCGTTCGTGATTCACTAGACAAACTTAACAAAATTGTTGAACTTTCAGCTGCAATACTTCCCCAAGAACGAGAAATGAATTATTACGCCCAACATTGGAACCGATGGCTCAGCTCCGGCCTTGTTGATTTTGTTGTTCCCATGAACTACACAGTCTCAAACTCTGAACTGATTTCATGGGGTGAAAATCAACTTGAACTTGCTGGAAGAAATTCAATTCCATGTGGGCTGATCACATCAAAAGACAGTGACATGTACACCGAAAGAGAAATCACAGAACAACAGAGAACCGCTATTCGAATGGGATTTGACGGCTGGGTGATGTTCCACCTGAGCGAACATCTGATTTCCATTCTTGAAGGCAATACAAGGCAATAAGACTCAAACCAGAGACAATAAATAACCAAGATTTTCACCTGAAATAACTGTACCAAATCTGGCTCTTATCCTAAACTCCCACTGACCCCTGTACCTACAAGCATCTAACTCCTTTTCAATC
>JAOZUR010000027.1:0-26715 GCA_029938555.1 Candidatus Sabulitectum sp.
TGTACAGGTTATAGACTTAAAGCAAAGCACTGTCAATCTTTACTTGCTTCGAGGCCCCCCCTTTTTGAGCTGTACTGGTATCGGGCATGCTCCAGGGCAAAGTAAATTCTTTTCAAACAACAACAAAATATGCTTGACGATACATTTCCATTGTAGCATTAAAGAAGTTGCTTTGTTTTAAATCATCGCGAAACTCGGGAGGGGCAGAATGATCAGTCTTAGGGATCTGTATTCGCTTATTGAAAACACTTTTGATTTTCTTCTGGTGATTGATAACAACGAAAAGATTAATTATGTGAGTCCATTGATGGGAAAAGTCTGCTTCGAAAATTCTAATGTATTGGGCAAACAGCTTATTGATCTGCTGGACAAAAATTCTTTAAAATCTTTTCGGCATGCCATGAATAAAGTAAGCCAAAATCACCGTGGAGTTCTGGTTACTTTCTCTACTGAAACAGCTGATTCTATCCCAATTACCATGAAAGTAACTTTTACAAAAAGTGAAACCGGTGGGGTTTTTCTTGTATTCGGGGAACAGGCTGATTCTCTACAGAGAATCGAAAACTGGGAAAAAGATGAACGGATCAAGGAACTCTCATGCCTTTATGCTGTGGCTGAATGGATTGAAGCTTCCACTACAATCAAGGATTTCTTTACCAAGCTTCCACCTTACTTGACCGAGGGAATGCAGTACCCGGAAGAAGCAACAGTCTATTCAATCTATCAGGGAATTCAGTATGGCCAACGGCCTGTTACAAGTAAATTCATAAAAGTCAGATTATACATCGGTGGCCAGATTAAGGGTCATATTCAAGTTGGATACATAAATGATAAAAAAGATCTGCTACCTGAAGAGTCTAAAATGCTGAAGCAGATCGGCAGGATGTTAAGCCTTGCTCTGGAGAAAAAAGAGCTGTCGGAAAAAGTTTCCCTTAAGCAGAATCAGCAGGAAGAATATATCATCCACCTGAAAGAGTTGGAAACAGAAATAGCAAAAAGAGAATCTGAACTTGTATCGCAAAAAACCAGACTAAAAACTGTAAATTCTTACTTAACCCGCGTTAATGAAACAATGCAGGAAAGTGGAAGAAAATTCGATGATATGTTCAAAGCTATTCCTGACAGGGTTCTTATGATAGACCTGAACTGGAATGTGATAATGAGTAACCGAGACGATATTATTCCAGGAGATAAATGCTTTCAAGCCTGCTTCAACAGAAACACTTTTTGTACTGATTGTCAGTTATCCAAAATTGCTAAAGAGAAAATTCCTATTTCAGTTACAATAAAAGATGATCAGAAGTATTGGGAAATACATGCTCTACCCGTGTTTAACAAAAATGAAAAAGTAGAAGGAATAATGGAATTCTACAAAGATGTCACTCTTGAAAAAACTTATGAGCAACAAATTCACCAGGCAGACAAGCTGGCCTCACTAGGTGAACTGGTCAGTGGTATTGGTCATGAAATCAACAATCCAAATCAATTCATACGCGGTAACATTAATATTGTTAAACAGGCTTTTGAAGACTTGTTACCAATAGTAGATGAATACCAGAAAAAGCACCCTGATCTTAAGATAGCTCGTTTAAAATACGCTTTTTTCCGGAAGCATATATTGGATCTGGTGGACGATATGAATCAAGGTACCGAAAGAATAAAAAAAATTGTTGAAGGATTGAGGGGATTTGCTCGAAAAGATGATGGTCTTCTAAATGATATTGTCAACATAAATGCTCTAATTCTTACCACGAAGAGGCTTGTGAAAAATGAAGTTTATAAATCCGCCCACATGGATTTGAAACTATCAGATGGTATAAAATTGTTTCCCGGCAACTCTCAAAAGATGGAGCAGGTTCTAGTTAACCTAATCGTAAATGCTGCACAGTCCATACCTGACCACAAAAAAGGTCAAATTACAGTGAGTACCTTAATGGAGGGAGAAACTCTGGTGGTCATTGTTGAAGACAACGGAAAAGGAATGAATGAAGAGACAAAAAAGCAAATATTCGATCCTTTTTTTACAACAAAAAGAGGCAAAGGGGGAACTGGGCTTGGTCTATCCATTGCATACAGAATCATTGAAGAACACGGTGGTTATATCAGTGTGTTCAGTGAATCTGGTAAGGGAACCAAATTTACTATCAAAATACCAATCTAGATAAATTTAACTACCAGCTGGCATTGCCGTTCTCTACAAATCCATGTGACGGCTCACAAGGGCATTCAACTTTCCAACTAGACCCATTAACTGTGTAATTGTAACTGCCAGCTTCAGGGCAAACAGCAAAAGCAACTTCTTCAATAGAGGCGGGAAGCTCTGAGTTTTGAGCCTGATACATTGTAACTGCAGCAGATGCAGCCTGCATATTAGCTCGGCAAACATTCTGATTCGCAAGATTAATTCCTCTTGTAAGACTAGGTGCGTTTGTTGTAGCGGTTGTATCGTCCAGTATGATTTCACCTGCTGGAATATTAATTGCAGGGTCTGTTTCCGGTTGAGGATTTCCGCAGCCTATGACTAAAAAAGCCAAAGCAAGAACAAAAACAGTAAATATCTTCATTTTCTTTCTCCTGTGAATAGAGTTTCTATCCACTGAATGTAAGAAATCTTTGTGGAAAGAGAAAGGGCAAGAGAATGTGTCCTTTTGAGGGACAGCGGTTTTCCCAAATCTCAGATCAGTTATGTACTACTTGTTTGTATCAAATTTCGTATTGACATAATGTTCACTCGGTTTAATGTTTTAGACTCTGTAAAATTGAGATTCGACCCAAAATCTATTATTCTCCATACTAAGAAAAAGGAACAAAAATGAAATTTATGCTGCTTGTCTTTTTCATTTCCACTTTTGCCTTTTCCGCAGAGTGGCAACAGGTATCCACCCATGAAGGATTCATGAACCAATACCATTATTTAAGCTGTGATGAAGTGAACCACCGTATACTCGTAGGCACATTAGCCGGTTTTAGATACTACGACATTGATTCTGATCAATGGTTTGAGGAAGAAATTCCAGGATTATTCGGTGTGGAAAAATATGCAATCAAAGGATGTGGCATTTTGCATCCTAATCGGATTGTTCTAGGCTGCGCTACTGCAAATTTTCTAGGATTTGTTTCTGTCAGTGATGCCCAGGGCGATTCCCTTGGCAAAGTATTTGTGGGTGGTTCCAATTTAGCACCTGCTGTTGTTCGAGATGTAGAAATTGATCAGTTTAACCCAGGTACGCTCTACGGCTGTAGCTGGTCTGATGGTGCACAACCTGGCAGTTTTATCGTCTCTACTGACTCAGGAGAAACTTGGGAACTAACCTATCCTTCGAACATTCCCCATGGTTTGACAAATATTGAAATCGCATCTAATGGTGACATTTACCTGGGTGGAACTAACCCTGGAATATCAAAAAGCACAGACAATGGCATTTCTTGGACAGTTATTACAAACGGGCTACCGGCCGGAACTTGGGGGCAAGCACTTGCCACAGATCCTTCCGATTCCCTAAGAGTTCTATTTGGTACACAGTATGGACTTTACGAAACTGTGAATGGTGGTTCATCATGGGATCAAATACTTGCACCTTACTGTTACAGTATTGCATTTTCATCAGAAAACCCAATGATGGTGGCAGTAGGCACTAATGATGCCAGAGTCTGGGTATCCTCAGACGGTGGTTCAAGCTGGTTTGATAAAACAGGCAATCTTCCACCTGAGGCTCAAAGCCAGGATATTTCTGGATTAGCTTTCTCGTCCACTGATGGTTATCTATATGTAAGTACACGAAATACGGGAATTTATAGAACAGTAACTAATGCACTGAGCGTCACCGATGAAAACATTAGTATAAATCCCCAAGAAGAATTAATTCCGCTTACAATTAGCCCTAACCCTGTAATTCAACACACCAATATAAATTATACAATCAATACCATGTCTTTTGTCAATTTGGATATTCTTGATATGTCTGGCCGTATTATTGAAAATGTTTTACAAGAAACTATTCCCGCTGGGTTCCATACAATCCCATGGAACACCGCAGATTACCCTGCTGGCACATATCTTATTCGCTTAGTTACTCAATTTGGGTCTTCTCAAGAATCAATGGTAGTAATAAAATAGATACTCTTAAATTGAATGCCCGACCTTGTCGGGCATTCAAACAATAATCAGGAAGAGTTTATATAGAAAACTTATTCAGGATCAGATAACTAATCAGTCTTCAGCCGATTCTTTTTTATCTTTAGAAACACTGGTGGTATCTGTTTCTTTGTCCCAAGCGCGTCTTTCTTTGGCTGGATCCGCACGATCATCTTTTTTCTTACGCCAAATCTGAATTAAATTCCTAGCCATTCGCTTCCGCAAAGACTGATTTGCATTTTTTCTTGCCATTCTAATATCTCCACTTCTTACCTGTAAGTAATCTTTCGATTAACCAGAAAATTCCCACTGATACCAGAAGTATAACAACAAACCACTGGTCTATGAGAATCAGTCCGGCAAACATTCCCAGAATCCCTCCAAACAGCTCTATTCCAGCAAGACTTTCACCGCTCACATCTGTAATAAGCTCTTCCAGCTGCTGTAATTCAAAAGCATTAACTTTTTGCTTGACAAATTCCTTAATGTCTACTTTGCCTGCATAAAGTAACATGTATTTTTTTATACTATCTCTAAATTCCTCTGATTGTATTTTTTCTTCAGCTGTAACTCCGAGTTTCCTAACCAAAGAGTCTAGCTGCTTTTCAAGCCAGTTCCAAAAAGATTCTGATTCCAGGTATAAAATCAGCTTACCTCTTGCAGTAGTTATCCCTTCCGTATTAACCCAATGGTTAAATCTCTGCTTCTGTTCTTCAAAAAATTCCGAGAACTGTTTTTTTACAACTGGGTCGTTGCCCATGGACGCAATTGAACCGGCATTTTCTTCCAATAAATTCATCACATCCTGAAAAAACAAAGGACTTCTTACTTTCTCAAGAAGCTCATCTCTTATTCTACTGCTATCTATCCTGAAAATTCCTTTGCCTAACATCATGGCTTTTTTAACAATAAATCCTTTTGAATTTATCCAGTCTTCAATCATTTCATTCACTACATCCGCTATTGCAGATGCGTTTTTTTCAACAAGATCTGTTACCACCATGGTTAAAAGATGAAGTGTTTCCGGTTTCTCAATTTCAGACTCGATTGCCGCTCTAACCATGGACCATACATTTTCTGATGACAGCTTTTCTGAAACATGATTTCGTATCAATTCAGCCAACCTGGAAAACAAAGAACTTGCTTGTTCAACTCCCTTGTTCTGAATATATCTTGCAACTGAATTAATAATTCTAGATCTGTTTGCCGACTCTTCAACCCACTTGTGAGCAAAGGTTAAAATGCCAGAGGCTGCTTTTTGAATCAGATTGTTTTCTTCAAGGTAAGTTAAGATAGAATCTGTATCCAAAAGCTGTTCAGAAACGGCGGTTGCTATTCCATCTGCAATATCATTTCTTCTTGCAGGTATTAAACCCTGCCTTCCAAGAGCTGTTTTTTCGTGAGGGCGAAAAAGCATCTTAATGGCAATGTAATTTGTTCCGATACCTACAGTTCCAGAAAGAGCGACTTTGAAAATCCAGTCTATCCAATTGTTTGTATAAAAATTAAGAAGGATTCCAGAACATAGAGTGAGCAAGGGAAGAACTATTATTGCTATCTTTCTACCAACTCTGACCATACAGATACTCCATATCAATTTATAAGTATTAAATTTTTCTATTTTTCAAGCCACTACAACCAGTATCAGTTTTATTTTTATTGATATCTGGGGCAAACTCTATCAATCTAGTTTTAAAATACTACCGATGCGCTTTCGCAACAAGACTAAATTTCAAATACCTTGACTGCAACTTGAATTCATTCAATAATTGCATTGTTGATTCTTCAGGTACTAATATCAAACTTATATCAATTGGGGTAATCTATGTCAGGGAAGTTTTTTCTCTTCGTAGCTACAGTGTCGGGTATGTTTATGAGTTTATTCGCTTTATCGTCTGCTGATTATGAAACTGTTCAAGTTCAATATCCAGCAATCAGCCAGTTCTACGTGACAGAGAATGTTGGAAGTACAGAACCTGTTGACGACTTTTCTTTGCACAAAGGTTGGCCTGTTAATTTAAGCAGTCCCGGAGCTGGATTCCCTTACACTCCTACTCTTTTTGATATAGATGGTGATGGGGCCGATGAAATTTTCCTAGTTGGTGGTAACTGTTTTGGTTTAGCTGGTGACGGTAGTTTTCTTCCTGGCTGGCCAACGACTGAGCACCCATACATGGGTTATGGTACCAATGATCAGATGTATGGTCCATCTTGTGCGGACCTGGAAGGTAATGGATCGGTAGAAATTTTATGGTCAGAAAGAGACTGGTATGCTGGCAGCGCACATATGTGGACATTTAATGGTAGAAATAGTGATGGCTCAAACATCACCGGTTTTCCTCAGAATGCGCCTGACGAATCATCCAATGCACTTGATTCACCTTTTGTACTAGGCGACTCTGATGGTGATGGAAATCTTGAAGCATGGACAGCACACACTTTAGGTAACTCAGGTGACTATTACAGAATTTCCTGCAAAGATCACCTTGGTAATCTCAAGTTCACAACTGATCTTGATCCATCAGAAAGAATACTTAATCTTTTCTTCGGCGACGCTGATGGCGATGGAAATGACGAATTTATTGCAATAACTCTATTTGACAGTTATTTCAGACTTCACTTATTCACTTCTTCCGGTGAAGAACAAACCGGATATCCAATCAGTCTTTTTTCTCCAGGAAGTGGTTATCTTTGTTTTGGACCTCCAATGGCTGCTGATCTCGATTCAGATGGTGATCTTGAGTTTATTATGGGCCATTATTCAAGTTCAATATCGTATGCTTCCGCTTACCATCATGATGGAACGGTTGTTACAGGTTTTCCTATCACTGTTGCAACAACCAGTCAGCTTTTTTACCTTGGTCTTGGTGACATTACTGCCGATGGATATCCAGAGCTCATTGCCATAGACAACCATCTTGGTTCAGGATATCGTGTTCATGCCCTTGATATTTCAACAGGTTTGCCCCTAACAGGATGGCCTGTAGCTCAAACCAACTGGCCTGAAGGTTGCCCAACGGTAGTTGATGTAAACAACGACGGAACTCAGGATATTTGCTTTGTCACAAATGGCGGTGAACTGTTTGCCCTTTCAAATGATGGCTCTGTAATTGCTGACTACCCAAAAATAATGAGTAATACTTCTATTTCAGGAGTAAGTGTCGGTGATATTGATGGTGACGGACTTTACGAACTGGTTGCAGCAACTTGGGATGGTTTTGTTTATGCCTGGGATACAGAAGGAGTTGTCGCTTCAAACAATTGTGACTGGCCAATGCGTGGAGTAGATGCCAGAAACACCAATGTTTATAGAGGAGCCACAGCCGCTGGAATAGAAGAACAACCTCAACCAGTTTCCCTTTCCATCTCATCAAATCCTGTTAGAAATAATGTGGTTTTCGCTGTAACCGGCGCTTCAAATGGCTGCGTATCAATTTATGATATTTCTGGAAAAAGAATCACTGAATTGAACGGCAATAGCGATCTTATAAATTGGACACCAGAGCAAAATCTTTCCAATGGTGTTTATTTTGCCAGATTATCCGGTGAACCTGGTAATTCGTTGAAATTCATGCTTATTCGATAAATTGATGATTTTAAGCCCTGGCTATCTGCCAGGGCTTTTTGCTTTTTTAACTATTTACCCCTGGAAGTGATTGATTCTCTGGAAGAGCAAACAGCATTTTTATTAACTTTTCAATACCCAGTTCCCCAAGATATGTGACTCTTATGGGGCCATCAATCCAAAGGGTTGCAAAACCATGCACATCCACCCAGGCTTTTAACACAGTTTTTTGAATCAAAGGGTCATCGCCCGGCTTGTCAGGGAAGCAATTTCTAACGGCAGTATTCAGCATTTCAAACACATCCAATCCCGTGCTTGAAAAATTAGCTTCCTGATCAGTGTTGTATAAATCCGGCCTGCTCATAACCCTAAAGTAAGATGTATGCTCTATGGCAAAAGTGATATAAACCACACCAATAGCAATTAATTTTGCCATTGGTAAATCCTCCACAGCTGAAGAAGATTTGAATTTCTCACCCATAAGACTCCACCCTTGAGCAGCTATGACCTCAAGAAGCTCTGCTTTGTTTTTAAAATGATGGTATGGAGCAGCTGTAGAAACACCTGCACTCTTTGCAACGCCCCTTAAAGTAAAACCGTTTATTCCCTTTTCTTCAATAAGCTTCAAACCTGTATCAATCAGTGTTTCTCTCAGTGATCCATGGTGATAATCTTTGTGTGTCTTCATAGTGTTTTCATTCTCCTTATCTTGACACCGTTAAGATACTCAATTATCTTCCGACAGAGCATCTAAGCATTGTTAAGATATTTTTTTCGAAAGGTTCGCATGAAAATCACAGCTTTTAATGGCAGTCCAAGGGCAAAAAGAAGCAATACTGGAATAATGGTTGATGAATTCCTTGCTGGGGCTTCAAAGGCAGGAGCAGATACTAAGCAGATTTATCTTTCCACAAAAAAAATAGGCTCCTGCATGGGCTGTTTCAAATGCTGGATACACACTCCTGGTAAGTGCATAATTAAAGATGACATGACTGAGTTATTGGAAGAGGTCATAACAAGTGACCTGATCATAATGGCAACACCACTATATGTTGATGGTGTTACCGGTATAATGAAACATTTTATGGACCGATTTATTCCACTTGCAGATCCTCGCTTTGAGAAGGATGAGAATGGAGGCTGGAGGCATAAAAAGAGATTTACCAAGTACCCTGATATCATGGTTATATCAAACTGTGGTATGCCTGGCAGAGAGCACTTCCAAGTTCTTGAACTTCATTTCAGAAGAATGGCAAGAAATTTTCACTCGTCTGTTATTGCTGAAATTTACATAGATACCGGAGAATTACTCAAAAATCTGATTCCACTACTTAAACCTGTAATAGCCAGCTATAAGAAAAATTTGCGTAATGCCGGTGTTGAGTTTGTTGAATCAGGTAAAATATCTGATAAGACTTCCAAAAAACTCAGCAAGCCATTATTAGAAGAAGATATGTTCATTCGCGAGGCAAATAAATACTGGGATAAGCAATTGAAATCCATCAAATCTGAGGAAAATTCATAATGAAAACTGTTACACTAATTCTATTTTTAACCCTGTTATCTTCTGTTGCATTCAGTAATACTACCGAGAATCTTTCCACCATTAGAGTATATGTAAGCAATCTTAGAAATGATCAGGGGCAAATTGCTGTATTGCTGTTTTCTTCAGAAGATGGCTTTCCAGGAGAGCAAAGCGAAGCCCTGATGGCTCAAACTTATCCAATCGAGAATGGTGAGGTGGTAATTGAATTCACAGGAATCGCACACGGTGAATATGCAATAAGCATAGTTCATGACGAAGATATGAATAAAGAAATGAATACCAACTTTTTGGGAATCCCCTCAGAAGGTTACTGGATATCCAATAATGAAAGAGGAGGCGCATTCGGAGGGCCTGATTTTGATAACGCATCATTTAGGGTGACAGAACCGGTTGTAGTCCTAATTGCTCACTTCGATTATTAAGAATAAATAACCGATTGAATTTTATTTCTCAGCGACCTGTACTCCAATTTTTTAATTTTTCTTCAAGTTCTTTAAATTTCATGGGTTTGGTTAAATAATCGTCCATACCTGATGTTATACATTTTTCTCTGTCGCCTGCCATGGCGTTTGCTGTAAGAGCAATGATTGGAATCGAGCTATCAAACTCGCCAGACTTATCTGCGCGAATAACGCGGGTGGCTTCATAACCATCCATTACAGGCATCTGACAATCCATTAAAATCAAACTGTAATGATTTTTTTTCAAAGCCTCTATAGCTTCTGAACCATTAGTTACAGATTGTGCTTCATACCCCAGTTTCTCAATATATTTCATTACAAGCATTTTGTTAACTGGATTATCCTCTGCAACTAGAATGGAAAATTCAATGGATTTCTCCACAATCAGAGATTCCTTGATCTTATTTTCCGAATTAGAAAGAGAATCTTTTTCCGCAAGCAACCTAACTAAACAGGCCAGCAAAGTTGCTTGGCGCACGGGCTTTGAGAGGTATGCTTTAAATCCCATTTCTATAAACCTTTTTGAATCACCCATTTGATCCATTGATGTGAGCATAACAATATCAGTTTGTTTATATTTTGGGTTATCTAAAATCAACTGCCCAAGCATTTTCCCATCCATTTCGGGCATCTGCATATCAAGGATTGCAATTCTGAATGGATCATTCTGCAAATATGCTTCCTCCATGGCGATTAAAGCATCTGCACCTGATGAAACAACTTCATATCTGCAACCCCAATACATAAATAACAATGACAAAAGTCTTCGGTTTGTTGCAGTATCATCCACCCCTAGAATTCTAACTCCACTCACAAGAGGAAGTGCCGTGGCAAGAATATGCTTTTTACTTATTGGGAACTCAGCGGTAAACCAGAATTCTGAACCTTGCCCAATCTTGCTGTTTACACCGATTTCACCATGCATCAAATTTGCAAGGCGCTTAGATATACTGAGACCAAGGCCGGTTCCACCAAAATTACGAGTTGTTGATGTGTCTGCTTGAGTAAATGGTTTGAATAATTGTTTCTGAACATTTTCTGGAATTCCTATGCCACTGTCCCTAACTGCAAAACGGCATCTTGCAATTCCATTGAGTTTTTTTTCCAAATCAACAGATACAACAATTTCACCCTGGCTTGTGAATTTGATTGCATTGCTCACCAAATTTGTTAAAACTTGTTTCAGCCTACCAGGGTCACCAATTACACTAGTTGGAACTTCAGGGTCAATAATACATAAAAAATCAATATTATTCTGCTCAACATGAAGAGCATGCAAATCAGAAAACTCTTCAATCATTGAACGAAGGTCAAAATCAATCTCTTCAAAGTCCAGTTTGCCAGCTTCTATTTTTGAGAAATCCAGAATGTCATTTATTATAGAGAGAAGATCTTCACCACTTCGGCGAATCGTTTCGGCTAATTCTCTTTGTTCACCGGTAAGGTCTGTGTTCAGCAAAAGACCAGTCATTCCAATCACGCCATTCATTGGCGTTCTGATTTCATGACTCATGTTTGCTAAAAAGTCACTCTTAGCCATGTTAGCGGTTTCGGCTTTTTCCTTGGCTAGATTAAGCTCATGGCTTCGGGTTTTTAGTAAAACTTCAATTTGCTTCTGAGCTTTTTCCGCCTGCAAAAGTTTTTGCCTCAAAAGAACTATTTCTTCCATGGTACTATCAGTAGTTTCCAAGAGAATCCTCCTTAAAAGATAACCAACAATACAGAGAATAACCTTTTCCGGTCAACATTCAAAGATACCTACAAAAGCAGGCGATCTCTGAGAATTCCGTATCTGCCCATTATTTCCTCATTGGAAGCAACAGCCTGCATCCTGTCCAGTACAATTATACTACCAAGGTTGGTTGAAAACTCAATGAACTGACTAGTTTCATTATCTACCAGTTCAACAAACTGAGCAAAACTTTCCACTGGAATTCCATTTACCGATTCTATTATTTCGTTCTGTAGACTCTCGTAACCTGTATTGACCTCCGCTGGAAGCATATAAGTCAGAACAACTATTTCCTCACGATTCTCTGTTCGCCAGTTGTCAAAAAGGAAAGGATAAGTAAGATAATCAACAGCATTCAAATACCAGTCGTACCCCCATGATTCCAAATAATTCAGCGAAAGAGGCATGAAAACAGAACCTCCAAAAATGAAATATTCTGGTGGGGTATCATAAATTTTGTTAGAAACCACGGTAAGGTCTTGAAGAGTAGCGCTTAGGGTGATTTCAATGGTTTGAAAAACACCATTTCTTATGATTTCAAGCGAAATCGATTCACCGATCTGCCTTCTGTTAACCATGTAATCAAGTCTTGTACGGCTACCGGAACGAAGTTCAACAGTACCATCACCTGCAATAGGTCTTCCGTCAATCTGCATAAGAATATCGCCTATTTCCATAACTGTTATAGCTGGAGAATCAAAAGCAATTTTTGTTACCATAACACCTGTCTGCTCTTCAGGAATTCCAAACATGTCCGAGAAAGCATCATTCCGTATGGTCTGGTAGCTGAATCCTGCTGAGGGAAAACCGTCATATTTCCCATCTTCCATATCCTCGAAAAAATGCTCGATTACTGGTACTGGAATCACATAACCAATATTATCTGCCTGGGTCATGGTCTGCATGGCAACACCTATGATTTTGTTTCCAATAAGCGCAGGTCCACCACTGTTTCCAGGGTTGATTGCTGCATCTATCTGTACAGTAAGCAGTGACAGGCCACTATGGGTGTATCGCGAGCTCTCTATTCTTGATATAACCCCCTGAGTAGTGCTAAGTGCATCACCACCCATCGGATAACCGTAGACAATAACTTCCTCTCTTGCCTGGGGAAGGTTACCTAACTCCAGTGGAGTTATACCATTAAAAAATGATTCATTCTCTACTGTTATCAAGGCAAGATCCGCCTCATGGGAAACAGCAACAACAAATGCCTGGTATTTCCTGGGATCTCCTTCTTTCCGAACTTGAAGATATGTCTGGTCTGTAACCACATGTGCATTTGTTAAGATAAGGTTTCCTCTTACAACGCAGCCAGAACCGGAGCTTTCCATAGGAGCGTCTGTACTCCAAGGTAAGTAAAAATTATAAGCAACACTATTGGTGTAAATCTTTATCATTGCCTGATCTACCCCACCGGCAAAGCTAGATACACCCAGAACAGCCAAAAATAGAATTAAAATATATTTCATGAATTTCCTCGCTTTAAAGATTATGTATTCTTATTCATATCTTGTGTATTCTAATAAATTACCGGTACTCCCACAATTTAAGCAGATTTTTTTTGAAGATAGGTTTCCACACCTGCGTAAAAAACCAGGTCAACTGCGAGACCCCAGATTGCAGTAAGTTGTGAATGATAAAAAAGAAAAATTTGGGTGATAAAAATACTTACAAGAATTGCTCTTTTGAACCATAAAAACGAATGATACAATGATTTTCTACTTTCGATAACACCGATCAAAACCAACGAACTGCTGATAAAAGTTCCAACGATAGCATACCTTGATGTTTCTTCGGTGAGCAACCATCCACTGCCCACAAGGCCAAAAATAGCTGCCAGCTGAATAAGACTCAGTACCACAAAAACAATCATCAACAGAGGTACAAAACCTTTAATTGATATGGTATTGTCAAAACTCTTCTCAAATCTTTTTTTGGTAACATCGTACCATTTTAACAATTTAGAATTGGAATCATTCATATCACCGAGATCTTTTCGAAGGCGTTCATTCACCTGTAATTCTCTTGATGATAGTTCTGAATCCTCTGCAAAACCCCTAAAAAGAAGATACATTATTATAAATATTACATAAATCACAGCGATTGTAGGTTTGTAAAAGTAATCGTTATTATTGGTTATGAATTTTCCAAGTTCATCAATAAACAACCCGAAACCCATCCCGCTTACAAATGCAGCAAGCCTGCGTACTGATGGATTCCAATATCGAAAAACCATCACAAGGGCAATGAACATTAAAAAACCACCCCAAAGCATGTGGGCGATATGAAGATCACCTGGGGATATCTGCGGATAACCTGTAGCTGCAAGAAATGCTCTGCTTACCAGAATCGTCACAACAGCAATTACCATGAACAGATCAAGCAGGCTATCTGTATCTGTATCTCTTACCAATAAGCTCTGTCTTTTTTTCATACAGATTATAGATAAAACAATTAGTGAGAATCTCTTAGTTTTTTCTCGAATCGAATAAGAACAATTTTCTGTTCATCTGTTTCAACCGCTCTGTAATTTGTCTCCCTAAGTCTTTCTATAGCAGTAGTTGCAGAAATAGCATCCTGACTCATAAGCCAAGCTGCACCAAATGTACCAGTTCTTCCACTACCACCTTCGCAGTGAACAAGAACTGTTCCTTTGGACTCATTTACAACTTCAACAAATTTAATCAATTTTTCTAAAGCCGGTGCATCATAATCTCTTATGGCTATTTCAACCCATCTTACTCCTGGTATGGCAGGATTATATCTTATCTGCTGCTCAGCCGGATCAAGCAACGATACTATGGTGGTAAGGTTATCTATTCTAAGTTCAGATTGTCTAGGGTTATGGGAACCCAATAATTTTGGTTTGTCTATCCACCACTGCATCCTGGTCACCTTTCGTGAACGATTAAAAGTTCTCTGTAAAGCAATACCTAACATACAAAAATCGACTGTTTGTGAGGTGATTATATTTCAAAAAACAAAAAGGTGGAAGATTTTGATTTATTTAACTCTGCTCATAATCTGTTGTGCTGGGATTCTTCAGGGATTTACCGGCTTCGGATATTCATTACTAGCCCTACCTCTTATATGTCTTTACGCTCCGGCAGAATGGGCTGTTCCTGTAATTGCCGTCTCAAGCATTGTGCTAAATGTTATGATACTAGGCACATCTTGGAGAAATCTTCGACTTCGTGGATTCCTTCCTATGGCTGTGGCAGGAATGCTATTCACCCCCTTGGGCGCCTGGATGCTTGCTTCATTATCTGATACAATTGTAAGGATTGTTATTGGAATTTCGGTTACAGCTGCTTCTTTTCTTTCTCTTTCTAAACTGGCTCTGCATATGAAAAGAACAAATACAGGAATGGCGATTACCGGTGCGTTATCTGGAATTTTCAACGGTTTAACAACATTCAGTGGACCTCCTGCTGTAATCTATCTCACAGCAACCGAGACGGAAAAAGATTCTTTCAGAGCAAATCTGGCGGCTTTTTTCCTAACACTGACCTTGGTAGCTCTTCCTTCTTTTGTGGCCACAGGGGTAACATCCACGCAAAACCTGCTACAGGCCCTGATTTTTCTTCCAGCTACAGCTGTTGGTGGATTCACCGGAATTATGCTTGCAAAAAAAATTGACAGCTCTTCTTTCAGAAAAGCAACCCTTGTAATACTTGCTCTTTTAGGACTGTATCAAGCAATTGTTGCAGCTTCCCAATTACTTAAAAGCTAATCAAGATCCGTTACTCCTGTAGCTGGTTCTAAATCTTTTACATTTAGCACATGATGTGTGGCTTTCGTTTTCCAGGTTCCCTTTTTAAACCAGATCCAACCTACTATTGTTACTGCTACATTCGAGAAAAACATTGACCACCAGATTCCACTTGGGCCCATTCCAAGGGAATATGCAAGTAAGTAAGCAGCTGGAATTCTAAGAAGCCACAGTCTTGACACATTCAAAACCATCACCGGAAGCGTATAACCTGACCCTTGAAAGCAACCCATAAGTACCATGAGAAAACCATAAACAAAAACTGAAGAAGTTGTGATTCTAAACATGGTTCTACCTAACTCAATAACCTCAGCATCATTTACAAATGCCTTTGATATGTCTGCACCAAAGAAAAACATAACAAGAACAATGGGAAGCAGAATTAAACCGATAAGAAGCAATGCTGTGTTTGTGGATTTTTCAGCCCTTTTTATGTTCCCTGCACCAAGGTTCTGCCCCACTGCTGTTGCATTGGCTTGACTTAAACCCATGGCAGGCACAAAAGCCATATGAATCATTCGATTACCTACGCCAAAAGCGGCTGTTACTGCACTTCCAAATGAATTTACAATGCCAATCATAAAGGTAAAACCAAGACTTGTAGTAAGTTGCCCTAGTGAGACTGGAAGACCTATTTTCATTATTTTCTTAAAAACCAATTTATCGGGTTTCAAGTCAGATGCAGTTATTTTAATTCCGTTTGTACCGTTGAATAACCTGTGAATCCCTATAAATGAAGCAAGAGCCCTGGAGAACACTGTGGCAATCGCAGCACCTACCACACCCATCTCTGGAAAAGGGCCAATGCCAAAAATAAGCACCGGATCAAGAATCAAATTTACAAAAACAGAAATAAGATTCACCTGCATTGGCCCTACCGTATCACCAAGGCCAGTACTGATTCCTTGATACACAAAGAACACAAATAATAATGGGAAACCCAGAAAAATCCAGCGCATGTATTCATAAGTCATCTGCCAGGAATCCGCTGGTGTCTGAAGCAGATTCAATATCTGCGGGGTGAAAATAAACCCGGTAATTCCAAAAACAAGACCAATCCCTGAAAGAAGTATAAGAAGCTGCCCTCCTACCTTGCTTGCTTTTTCCGGCTCCCCTGCCCCTTTAAACTGACTTACCAGTGTTGTACCTGCCGCCCCAAGTCCCATTGCAACTGCAAAGGCAATAAAAAATACATGCATAGTAATTGTAGGTGCAGTAAGTGCTTGACGCCCAAGTTTACCCAGCCAAAAAGCATCAGCAAGGTTGTACATTGTTTGCAGAAGATGAGAAAGCATAACAGGCCATGCCAGAAGCAGTAATTTGCCCCTAACTGAACCTGTGGTCATATCAATCATGCTTTTTTTGTTTAACGCTTTCATTCTTCCCATTCTTTAAGTTAAGAGTGAACATATCAATTTCTGAAAAGAAGCCCTCTGAAGAGAAGAATTGATTATATATCTCGCTCGTTATGAAAATTAGGCATAACCAGAAAATGAGGACAAAATGACAGTTGAAAAAACAAAACAAATAGTGATGGATGGACTTGGACTGAAAGAGAGAAACTCTGGTGTTTATTATGGGCAATGGATGGGTTCAGAAGGTAAAAAAACAATAGAATCTTTCTGCCCAATAAACGGCTCTTTCCTTGGCTCCGTAACCCAAGGTGAAGAATCCGACTATGAAAAAGTAATCATTGCAGCTCAAAAAGCTTTCAAAGTCTGGTCTGTTATTCCAGCCCCAAGAAGAGGTGAGATAATAGGTGAAATAGGTGCCGAACTGTTAAAAAACAAAGAACTTCTTGGAAAACTTGTTTCTCTTGAAGTGGGGAAAACCATTTCAGAAGGTGCTGGCGAAATCCAAGAAGCCATTGACATAGCAAACTTTGCAGTTGGGTTATCAAGACAGCTTTATGGATTAACCATTGCAAGTGAAAGACCTGATCACCGATTAATGGAGCAGTGGCACCCACTGGGTACAATTGGAGTTATAACTTCTTTTAACTTTCCAGCAGCTGTATGGGCATGGAATGCATTGATTGCTGCAGTGGTTGGCAATGTAACTATCTGGAAGCCTTCCAGCAGTGCGTTGCTTACTGCTGTTGCAGTCTCTCGAATTGCAAATCGGGTAATGGAAAGAAATGGGTTGCCACCTATCTTTCTTCTTGTTTGTGGCAGTGGTAGAACGGTTGGCAATCTACTGGTGAACGACAAAAGGGTATCACTTATCTCATTCACCGGATCAACCAAAGTTGGTCGTTCTGTGGGTGAGCAAACCGCAGCCAGATTTGGTAAATCGATTCTGGAACTGGGCGGTAATAACTGTGCTGTTGTTACTTCAAAAGCACAAATTGATCTTGCAGTAAAAGGTGTGGCTTTTGGTGCAATGGCAACAGCAGGCCAAAGATGCACTTCCACCAGAAGAGTACTTGTACACAGCAGTATTTATCCGGAATTTATCGCCAAACTTACCGAAGTTTACTCTAAAGTTAATATAGGTTCACCGCTGGACTCATCTGTAATTGTAGGACCTCTTGTGAACAATGGTGCAGTTGAAGATTTCAAAAAAACAGTAACAGAAGCGAAAGAACAGGGCGGTAGGATTTTATTTGGTGGTAAAACAATAACAATACCCCAGAATGAAAATGGCTGTTTCGTACAACCAACAATTATTGAAGTGCCTAAGCAGAAGGGCATTGTTTTAGAAGAAACCTTTGCTCCCATTCTTTATCTAATGAAGTTTGATTCTATGGATGAGGCTATCTCTATCCATAACGGGGTTCCTCAGGGGCTTTCATCTGCTATCTTTTCTACAGATATGAGAGAAATTGAGTTATTTATCTCCAGCCTTGGTTCAGATTGTGGAATTGTTAATGTGAACACTTCCACCGCTGGTGCTGAAATCGGCGGTGCATTTGGAGGCGAAAAAGAAACCGGTGGGGGCCGCGAAAGTGGTAGTGATTCCTGGAAATACTATGCCAGGCGACAAACTGTTACCATTAACTACGGTTATGATATACCCCTTTCTCAGGGCATTGTATTCCCTGTATGATACTTTAATTCTAGAAACGGAAGTGTATTTTTGAGCACTTCCGTTTCTGCTCCTTGGCAAATTCCTACCATTCAATGATATTTCTTATTGGTATCATGTGAATAAAGAATAGAAAATAGTTTTCTTTTCTTTTTGCAAAATTGAAAGGGGAAAAATGCGTAAGTTTATTTTTTGTATTATTTTGCTAACAGGAGTTTTATCTGCTGGTACTGTAACAGAACTTCTTCAAGAAGAACTTCTTACTGCTTCTTCAGACCAACTTATCCATGTTTTAATCAAACCTGTGGGTAGAGTAGATCTTGATTATATCAATTCAGCGGCCTCCGGTCTTGACTCAGATGCAAGACGAGAAATTGCAGTTTCTGCCATGCAGAACTTTGCAGAATACACACAACAGCCAGTTCTTTCTGCTCTTTCCAGTTTTAGCGAAGAAGAAGTAAAAGACATTCGTTCAAATTGGATAGTCAGTGTTGTAGGTTGTGCTGCAACCCCAGAAGTTATTCGTACAATTGCAGCCCGACCAGATGTTGAATGGGTTGCTATAAAAACATTCCCGAACATTCTTATTGAGCCTGTTGAAAATCGTGAAGCTACACAAAACGAACTTTCAAAAGCCAATGCCTGGGGTGTAGACAAAATTAATGCACCAGATGCATGGGCTATGGGTTACGAAGGTCAGGGTATTATTGTAAGTATCGTTGATACAGGCGTTAACTACAACCATATTGATCTTCATAATCAGATGTGGCATGACACAGCCGCTGGATTCCATTACGGTTGGGACTTTGGCGATGACGATAACGATCCAATGGACGAAAGCGGCCACGGAACCCATTGTGCCGGCTCTGTTGGCAGTAACGGCAATGCTGGAACCTCATGTGGAGTTGCCCCTCTTGCCACTCTCATGGCTGTTAAAGTTGGAACATCATTTGCTGACGAACAAGATGTATGGGACGCTTTTGAGTTTAGCGTAGAAAACGGTGCCCATGTTATTTCCACTTCACTTGGATGGCCACAGAGCCAGAACCCAGTAAGACAAACATGGCGCGAAACCGAAGAGAATATACTTGCAGCAGGCGTTATTCACGCAATAGCAGCAGGTAATGAAGCTGGCAACCCATCCACATACGGTGATATCCGCACCCCAGGTGACTGCCCTCCACCTTGGCTTCATCCAGACCAGACCACAATTGGCGGTCTTTCAGCAACAGTTACTGTTGGATCAACAACAAATACCGATGCACTTTCATCTTTCTCAAGCCTTGGTTATTCCACATGGCAGTTTGATGATACTTGGAATGATTATGCAGATACATCACCAGACATTGGTCTAATTGATCCTGACATTTCAGCTCCAGGTTCTGATATTGTAAGTTGTGACTACAGTAACCCTGCAGGTTATACCACAAAAAGTGGAACTTCCATGGCCACGCCACACATTGCTGGTTGTATGGCTTTAGTACTACAGGCTAACCCATATCTTACCCCTGCACAGGTTGACTCAATTCTTGAAGTTACATCAATAGATCTTGGTGCAGCCGGCAAAGACAACTATTTTGGAGCTGGAAGAGTTGATGTATACCAGGCTGTACTTGCAGCAATAGCAGTTGGAACAGAAAGTAATTCCAATTCTGCTGTCCAGGATGTCACAGCAATTCTTTCTGCTATATCACCTAACCCGGTTAATTCACAGGCTTCATTTTCTATCTACATGCCTGTTACCGGTATGACTGATATTTCAGTATATGATGTTTCCGGTAGAGCCATAACATCTATCCATTCAGGAGAAATGGTAACCGGTTCTCATATGTTTAACTGGAATGTTCCTGAAACTCTTGGTAGTGGCATGTATTTCGTAAAAGCCACTACAGACAATGGAACTTCTGTATCAAGAATGACCTTGATTAGATAATAATTTTGTTTCAAAAACGGGTTCGCTGAAAAAGCGAACCCGTTTTCTTTTTATTTACTTCACTACAACCATTCTAGAGGTGGCAGATAGACTGCCTGAAACTGCTTTAACAAGATAAACTCCTGTTGGAATATTAATACCTGGGGACCAGCTATTGATGCCTCCGTAGGAAAAACTTTGATTGTGAACTAACCTTCCAGCAGCAGAGTAAACAAAAATCTCTGTGTTCGCGTCTTGTTCACCTAAAACCATAAAACTAACTGTAGAAGTGATGGGATTAGGAGAAACAGTCACAGCAAAATTACAATCTGAATTATTCCCTACCGTAACACCAAGCTGAGGGTCTGTGAATTCAACAACGCCAAAACCACGAAGACCTGCAAAAAGCTGCCCTTGATCCTGCCCCTGAATAATATCCCATACAACTCTGTTCTCAATTCCATCATTAAGAAGTAACCAGCTATCACCGTTATCTGGGCTCCACCTTACTCCACTTCCATTAGCTCCGCTGAAAACACTGTTACCCTGTGACCCTTGAACTGACCACAAAAGACCTGATGATCCAGGGCTAGGATTCCAAGTTTCTCCATAATCATAAGATCTACGAACTCCACTATCCGTAGCAAGAAATACTGTAGCTTCACCCTGATGGGGGGAAACGGTCAGGTCTGGAAGATAATTACCAGCAACTGGTACCATGGTATATGAAACACCACCATCATCTGAATAATAAATGCCTTCACCATTCTGCTGGAAAGTTACAATAATTCTTTGCTGATCAGAAGAAGGATATACCAGTTCGATTGACGGATAGAATCCAGCTGCTGAGCCGGTTCCAAGAGTCCATGAATCTCCACCGTTTGTGCTGTACTGAATTCCTGCAATAGCAGTACCTGCCCAAACAATATCAGGATTTGAAGGATCAAAAGTTACGCAGGAGATGGATGTTCCCGAAAGACCGGCTGCAACCCAGTTTTCACCTGCATCATTTGATCTAAAAACCCCGCTGGCTGTGGCAAGATAACGCACTTGCCCTGTGTATTCATCCTCATTTTCAGGAGCTATGTCAAAAATTGTCCAGTTCTCAGGGCCTGGCGTTATAATGTCCCAGTTAACCCCATGATCTGTACTCTTCCAAAGTCCGTGACTATCACCACCAGCAAGAAGTGTACCTGTGGATGGTGCATATGACAAAGCATGTATATAACAATTACTAATTCCTTGTTGGGAGACAACATAACTATTTCCCACGGTGGGTGTTCGGTATATTCCGCCTCCATGCCCTGCTAGATATCCAACAGATGAAGCACAACCTGCCTGCCAGAATGAGGAATGAATACCATCTGTGTTTAGCGTCCATGACATTGCCTGATCTTCACTTTCATAAACTCCGGCCGCACCAATAACAGGTGCATATATATTTGTGCCGTCACAAACAGCAGGAGCATAACTTGCACCTGAAACTTTAAGATCCCAATTATTTCCATAATCACTGGAAACATAAAAACCATCGGATGTGCTAAGAATTATTAGTTCTCCTGTACCAAAAGGAGCAACTAAAACTCCCCATCCTGAAGTTGCCGGCCCAATAGCAGACCACGATAAACCTCCGTCAACGGATTTATACAATGAAAAGTCCATGCCTGACATGGCCACATACATGGTATCAGGATGTAATGGGTCACACCCGAAACCTTTCATAAATCCATTATTTAAACCTACGGTATCCCAGGTTTCCCCTCCATCTGTAGAGCGGCGAATTCCAGTGTTTGAGGAAAGACCAGCAATTAAAAGATTTGCATCATCTACATTTGTGCCGACTGTCAGAAAATACCCTGATGAAACAATATCCCAGCTTACTCCATTATCTAATGAACGGTACAGCCCAGTTTTAGTTGATGCATAAAAAGCATCTGACGCTGCAGGACCACCAGAACAAACATCGTTTACTTGAGTAGAAATAAGTTCAGTCTCGGCCCAGTCTATACCACCGTTTACACTGCGCCATACACCGCCAGCATCAGAAGCCATTGAAAAACCACATCCTGCAATTACTATACTGTTATCAGATTCAGAAGCAGCTAAACCTCTTAGGTTGCCCCCCCATGGTCCGCTACCTGTCCATTCTGACGAGCCAGTGGGTACAGGTTCTAACTCGGCACTGTAACCTTGCAAAAAACCAGTTTCCGAATTAACTAAATTCCCTGTTTCACCATGAATAAATGAAGAAAAAACAATAGAAGCAAACAAAACCGTAAACACAAGAACCTCCCTTAACTGAGTATTTTATTCAAGTACACTGACTAATATAACATACCTGAATAAACGCAGTAACTAATGAATTTGACAGAACAATACAGAAATCAATATATTAAGAGTTAGCTGAATTTAACTTTTGACATTTATTCAACATGGAAGGGTATTATATTCATGAACAAATATGATATATTAGTAATCGGTGGCGGTCCAGCCGGAATAACAATAGCAAAAACCATACAAGGGAAACAGTCTGTAGCCATCATAAGACCTGAAGATCATTCTATGATTTACTGTGCCATGCCATATGCCATTGAAGGATTACTGCCTATAGGGAAAACTCTAAAAAAAGACGCTATCGTTACTGATGCAAAAGCAACTCTTATAAGGGATACAGTAACACATATAAACTTTCAGGAAAAAACTGTTTCCACAGAAAAAAATGAAAAAATCTCTTACAACAAACTGGTGATCGCCACAGGAGCAACCCCTGTTCTTCCCCCTGTACCAGGAATAAATCTAGCTGGAATCAAGTCATTTAAAACAGAAGATGATCTTCGCGGAATTTTGAATCTTGTGGATGGTGGTCTTAAAAAGGCTGTTGTGGTAGGTGCTGGTGCAATCGGAATAGAACTTGCACAAGCTTTTAATGAGAAGAAAATAGAAACCCATCTGGTGGATATGGCAAACAGCATTCTACCCAACATGGTTGATTATGGAATTGTAGAAGATACCCAGGAAGCTCTTATCAAATCTGGAATCAACTTGCACCTGAAAAGCAAAGTTACTTCTCTCAAGGGTCATGAAAGCGTAGAAGAGGTTCTACTGGAAAATGGTCGGATAATACATTTCGACAGCTTGGATCAATGCAGTGAAACAGGTGCCAAAATAACCAACGGCCTGGTTGTTTTTGCTGTGGGTATGAAACCTGTTGTTGATTTATTCAAAGACACCGATTTAGATATCCAGAAAGATGGCATTGTGGTAAATGATAAAATGGAAACTAATATCAAAGATGTTTTTGCTGCTGGTGATTGTTGTCAGTTCACAAGTGGCATTTCTGGTAAAGTCATTTCAGGGAAACTTGCCACGAATGCTGTACCCATGGCAAGAGTACTTGCAAACAATTTCCTAGGACAAAAACAGACATATCCTGGTTTCTTTAACGGAACGGCCACACGGATTGGTGATTTTTACATAGGTGGAACAGGTTTCTCAGAAAAAACTGCAGAAAAATTATATGACATAGAAACTGGATACGCTGAATTCACTACAATCTTCCCGATTATGCCTGGAGCAAAGAAAATAAGATTAAAACTAATAGCAGATAAAAAAACACACAAAATACTTGGCGGTCAATTTGTAAGCGGCGAACCTGTTGCAGACAAAGTAGACAAAATAACAATGGCTATTCAATATGGAATTACTTTAGAAGAACTGGTTAATTTCTCGTACTCTGCACAACCATACCAGTCTTTTTACCCAGCCAATAATCTTATAGTGAAAGCCGCTGGAGAAATACTAAAAAAACTATAACCGGTTAAATTCAATTGAAAAAGGCGGCATTAGTCGCCTTTTTCTAAAATATTAAAAGAAACTTTCAGCAATTTTCCAGGAACCGTCCTGCAAGGTCATTGGATAACCATATAACGAATCCTCATTAAGTATTGATACAAAAACAAGTGCAGTATCACCGACCATTCTATGACTTTCACAAAAAATCATGTCTCTTGAATAAGGCAATTCTCTTCTAAAGAACGGGGAATCAATGATCACTGTAACAAGTTGCTGTGCATCAAGAGAAGCCACTTCAGACGGACTTATCTGAACATCAAGCTGCTGGTCCAACTGAGAAGCAACCTCTTCTGGAGCAAAACACATCATAGCCACTACCATTGATAATGCTTCTCGATTTTCAACTGATAAACTCTGAAAAACCGTTTCTCCATCAGCTCTGTAAACAGCATCGATTATTCGATTCATATCAGCTTCAGGAGAAGCAAATGTTAGAACAGAAAAATTAATCAAAAAAAACAGCACTACATACCTCAAATATTTCCCCCTGATTCTGGAGGCTGAGAGAACCTCAGCCTCCAGTATGAGTATTCTACTGACCTAAAAGAGTTTCAAGAATTTCAGCAAGGGCTTCTTCATTAGCAGGGTCTGCTCCTACTGCATGAAAAGCAACTGTACCATCCTGAGCAATTACATAAAAGGTAGGAATACCTTCAACGAAATATTCTGCTGCAACTTCGTCGCCTTGAATAACTATTGGGTAGGTATATCCATTTTCAGCCATGAAAGCTGCAGGATCTTCCTGTTCCCAAGTATTTACACCAATAACAACAAGCTCATCACCATAAGTTTCATGAAGTTCCTGTAGTCCTGGCATTACTTCACGACAAGGAGCACACCATGTTGCCCAAAAATCCATAATAACAACTTTACCACGAAGGTCTTCAAGAGAGATACTTCCGCCATCAGGAGTTGGGAGAGTCCATAAAGGAGCAACAGATCCTTCAGCAACAGCACCAACATACTCCTGAGAGGAATAACCTTCAGGGCATTCAAGCTGGAAAACGGAAGGATCAGGTTGAATATCAGTGGACAAACCGGCATAAGTAACCTTAAATAGCATTCCTGCTAATCCATCAGGACTCTGTACCGACATTTGATTCGCTCTTGGAAGATATGTTTCGGCATCGATCCACCATGTGGATGTGTAAGGAGGCATCTGCACAGCAACCACGTGACAGAGATCTCCTTCGATCTCTTCCTGTTCAAGTATTTCATAACCAGCAGCATTCAATTCAGAACCAAAAGGTTCTGTGGTGATTAGGTACTCTACAACAACAGCCCCCTGTGGTGCATTACGCATAAGGCGATCTCCGCCCATATCCAGGGTTCCGAATTGGAATTCAAGTGCTTCCGTATCCATAAAAAATACATTTGTTCCGTCTGTAACAACCTGACCTGAAACTACATCTTCACCAAAAGTGGAAACATAACTAACACTAATTAAAGCCTCTTCAGTGGTGGGCCCCTTCTGCAAAGTAACTTCACCAGTAACATTGATATTAGTGGTATCTTCTTCAAAAACATATCCTTCAAACTGTATCTGATAAGATGCAGATTGCACTGCAAGAACTGCATCAGTAGCAGCAAGAAGAATAGCTTCTGGATTAGTGGCTATATCAGCAGGAATTTCAAAAGGTACAACATCTTCAATAACAACATCTGTAGTAACAACATCAGCATCAGTGGTGGTAGTTGCCTCTTCTGCAGGTTCCCCACAGGCAAAAGCCAGTAGGACAAAACTTGTAACTGCAAGTATCTTCTTCACAATTTTCCTTTCGTTTTAAACTAATTTCTTCATATCATCAGCACGCTCAAGATCGGTCCCTGGTGTTTCAGCTAAACCCAATGTTTGCGAAAACGCAGGATTCTGAAAAATAGCCCTCAGCCCCTCAAGGCCAATGAAACCACTTCCAAAATGCTCATGTCTGTCACGACGGCTATTACATTCAACTTTAGAATCATTCAGATGAAACACCTTTATATAATCATTTCCTAGTACATTATCCAGTTGTTTAACAAAAATGGAAACACTTTCCTCATCAGTAATCTTGTATCCAGCCCCATGGGCATGAGCAGTATCTATGCAGTAACCTATAAGTTCCGGAACCCCCGATTTTTTCCGTATGGCTGCAAGCTCTTCAAGATTACAACCGATAGTTGTTCCAGCTCCTGCTGTATTTTCCAATAACAGCAAAGGTGCGTCTGGTACAGAAGGCAAAAGCTTTTCAAGGGCTGTTGCAATCATTTTGATTCCATTTTCAAGGCCGGCTTTCTGATGAGCCCCCGGGTGCATAACAAGATACTTTAAACCAAGAGTTTTGCATCTATTAAGTTCTTCAACAAAAGCTATATGTGATTTTTCCACAACCTCTGGATTAGCAGAAGCGAAATTAATCAAGTAGGAAGCATGGGAAACAAAAGTGAGCCCTTCAGAATTTTTTCTGAATTTTTCCAGATTATCAGAAGAAATCTCTTTGTTATTCCATCTTCTTTGGTTTGCTGTAAAAATCTGCCCTGCAGTTAAACCCAGTTCTTTTAATTTCACAGCAGCCTTGAACAGGCCCCCTGCTGTTGATACATGAATACCTGAAATCATAGTTTGTATATCCTTTTAAAGAAGACCACTGTTTCTTCCGCCCTTTGAACTAATTTATCTCTGACTGGCCCCAAAGCTTTATGAATTTTTTCTGAATTAATCCATGCTTCC
>JAOZUR010000027.1:26815-32935 GCA_029938555.1 Candidatus Sabulitectum sp.
ACCAGATCACAAAACTGGAAATCATCATTGGAAAGGGAACCGGTATGAAATGGAAACAGGATAACTTCCGAATCAAACAACTCTATGTGTTTATCAAGAACATCTGCCCAAACATCTGCCGCAGGAAGAGCATCAGGTTCTTTGTAGTTTTTAAACTTCTTTCTAATCTCAAGTGGAAGCAGCTTCCTTGTTCTATTAGATACATTTCTCGGAGCTGCTCCAAGAATATTCAATTGCTTCTGCTCCGTATTTTTTATAGGAAGAGAAAACGCACAATCTGAAACCAACTGCATTCTCGGTTCTCGAAATCCCAGCTTATACAGAACATTAAAAGATCCACGGTCTCTCACAGTAATACCATCGCAAACCTTCAATGCCATTTTTGTAAGGAATTGCGTAGTTAAAAAAAGTTCTTTTCCCTGACCAATGCCAACTGCCCAGGCAAATGCCTTTTTTCTAAAGAGCGCTGCAAGAAACAACGGAAGCAAATTAAATGGACTGTAAAACAAAGAAGAAACATCCTGAACCAGCTCACCACCACCTACCACTACAATATCACTCCACCTTACAGCAGTTATAATAGCTTTTAATCTGCCACCTGAAATATCAAATGGTATAACCCCTGGATATCGTTTTTTTGTAAGGTCAGGGTTTGCAGAAAGTACTGCAACTTCCACATCCATTTTTTTAAAAGATTCAACCTGAGACTTAAAAATAACAGTATCCCCAAAGTTGGACCCACCAGCCTCGAGTTCACCCCAGCTGAATGAAATTACTTTTTTCTTCAGTTTCGCCCTCCGAAATCTCGAACCGTTTCAGCCATCTGCCTAAGTTTTGCATCAGCCATGCCTAAAATTGTATCAGCAGGATAAGTACCATGAGCGCTCATTGTTCCAGCCTCTACCCCTGTAAGCATGGAAATTC
This sequence comes from Candidatus Sabulitectum sp., assembly GCA_029938555.1. Lineage (GTDB taxonomy): Bacteria > Fermentibacterota > Fermentibacteria > Fermentibacterales > JCC-6 > Sabulitectum. The sequence goes on from JAOZUR010000027.1 coordinate 27,740, forward strand.
CCTGCTCAATGGTTGAAATAGGGTAAATATGGAACTGTTTCTTCTCAACCGCATCAATAACATCCTGATGCAATTGAAGATGTATCACATTGGAATCGGGAATCATAACACCCTGGGTACCTGTGAGGCCGCGGGCTTTACAGACTCTGAAATGGCCTTCTATTTTGTAGTTAACGCCACCAATTGGCTGTATTCTTCCATGTTGATTTACCGATCCGGTAACTGCTAAATCCTGTCGCAAAGGTACAGCTGACAAAGCACTTAAAAGGGCGTACAACTCTGTAGAACTTGCACTGTCGCCATCCACTCCGCCGTAACTCTGTTCAAACACAATTCCTGCTGACAGGCATAATGGATAATCCGAAGCAAAACGATCACGGAGAAATCCGGTTATCACATAAACACCTTTTGTATGAATACGGCCAGACATTTCTGCTTCCCGTTCCACATTCACAATTCCCTCTACACCAGGGCTAACGGTTGCAGTTATTCTACTGGGAAGCCCAAACGAGTGGTCAGCACCTGAATACACTGCAAGGCCATTAAGCTGTCCAACAGCAGAACCGTCGGTGGCCACAATTACCTGATTCTCTAGTATTCGGGTTGTGGCATAATCCTGGCCCAAACTCAATCTGTACTGTTTCTCGCTAATGGCTTTTTGAACATCTTCAGCGGTAACAATATCTCGACCATCTTCACCGGCCCAATAAGAAGCTTGCCTTACATAATCAGCCACCATATTAAATTTCAATGAAATTTTATCGTGTCGCCCTGTAAGTTTCACAGCCTGTTCAGCAATCGAAGCCATGGCAAATCTGTTTAAAGGTAAGACCGATTCAGATTGACATATATAAGCAATAACCCCTGCAAAATCATGAACATTTTTATCACTTAAATCCATCTGATCATCAAAATCAGCCCTTATGCGGAAAAGATAACCAAAATCTGGATCTTGTGAAGCAAGAGATGTATACAACCACCCAGGGCCAATAAGAATAACTTTTACATCAACATCAATGGGCTCAGGTTGAAGTTCTATGGGCATGAAAGCTCTGGTGATCTCATTTGGCCTGGTAATCACGGTTCTGTTCCTGATGGTCTGAATAAGAGTCTGCCATAATCCCTGCTGTCGTACAATATCCATTGCATTGAGAATAAGATACCCACCATTTGCTCTGAGGAATGATCCAGCTCGAATCATGGTGTGATCACTGTAAGGTTTGTTATCTATTACTATCCTGTCAATGTTTCCAAAAAGTCGCACAACATCAGGAAATTGTTCTACAATAACAGGTCTTTTTTTTCTGTCTGAATTATCCACAATAAGATTAATGTCGAAAATAATAAACGGATCTGCTTCTTCAGTATTTGCAGCGAAAACATCAATGTTGCTTAGTATAGTTTCTTCAACCCTGTCAAGATACTCAGTTACATCTTTGCCACCGATTCCAGATAATCTATCAAGAATGCCGGACACTGTTGGCTTTAAAATACGCCGGTATAACCTCTCCAGTTCAATCTGTGCTTTAATCTCTATTGACTGTGAATAACGAATAGCAGAAGTAAGAAGTTTAAACAATTCAGTATGAAGATCTCGATATTTTTTTAACTCATCCTTCGTAATAGCGTTCTCTGCTGCAAGTTGCTGTAACTGCTCATAAGTATTTGGATTACCATCAATTACCGGCAGTACATCAGGCCTGGTCTGCCCTTTGGTGGTGGGAATACTCACCACGGCAAAACCTGCATCTATGGAAGCTTGCTCTACCTTGTCCATCTGCTCTTTTTTCTGTTCAGTAAAAGTTTCAAGCAAGGCACTTTTTTCTACAGCAGTACTTTCGCTTCTTAAAACAACAGGAATATTCTTCTTAAGGAGTTCCACACAAAGTTCAATTCCTTCTTTAAACTGCTTACCTTCACCAGCAGGGAAAACAAGAGCTCTCGGTCTTGTTGAGTCTTCAAAATTATAGACATAACACAAATCTGTAAGTTTATCTGTAGTTGTGTCTATCTGATCAAGAATGCGCTTGACTGTAGTTTCACGACCACTACCAGAGACTCCGGTGACAAACATGTTGTAACCGCTATTTGGTATTTCAAGCCCAAGTTTCACCGCTCTAACAGCCCTGTCCTGGCCGACAATTTTCTTCGAGGGTGTGAGCTGGTTGCTTTTTTCAAATTCAAAAAAGTCCTTCGGGCAGGTCCACTTCAGTTCAGACGGTTTCAGAGATTTAACTTTCATTTGTTACCTTCCAGAATGTGTGAAATTATCTAAAATATAAACTATAGAATACCATATTTCAGTTTTTTTTCAAGACTGGATGCTGAAGGGGTTTTAAAGCACTGATAAAATACAACTGAAATTACCTGATGCGTTACTCAATAACCTGCCGAACAACTGTTCTCTCCGGTGTAATTTCACACCGAAGATGCAATGTAACACCAGACCGTCTTAAAACAACAGAGGCTTTTCTATACCAGGGTGATGGAACAAACAGATCTGCTACTCCTGTTTCGTCTTCAAGCATAAAAAAGCCGGAACCACCATCCAGTGATCTACCGGTAAGAACTCTTCCCCATATAGAAACAATACCACCACTAGGCATATCAGCGAGACAAACCGTGCCAAATGGCCTTTTCATAAAAGACAATGGATGTGCCTCTGTGGTCACATCAAGAAGCTCCAGCTCTTTAGATGCCATGGCTGATGGAATGTAACTGGGCAATGCGGGTGGTGGCATACCTGCGGAAAACAGTGCACTACCCCCTTCTTTTACACACCAGGCTGCTTGTGGGCGGTTCATATTCATACTATCAAAGCAACCTACCATGGCCATGTTCTGAGCAAGTTTCAAACCTATTCCAGCAGTTCTTATCTGAACAGGATGTGAATACGGTCTTCCATTTTTAATCTTCAAATACTCGGTTTCACCCATTCCAGCCAGATAACCCATTCCTATCATTAAACTATTCTCGTCAGGGGAAGAACAAAACCACTCACATTTGTTCACATCAGGAGGAAGAATTTTCAACCCAAGCCTTCGAGCTTCCTCTACATAAACCGGATGCCTGTAAAATCCTCCCCCGGCAGCAAGAAAAGATGCCATGGCCACAGCAGGGTTTTCAGCTTTAATTTCTGCATAGGTGGAAGCCACTGCTGCATAAGTCATGGAATGTGCCTTGCAAAACCCATACCCGGCATAACCAGAAAGCAGATCCCAAGCTCTTTCCGCCATTTCACCTGTAAAACCACACGCCATACACCTGGTTACAATCTCTTCTTTTTCAACTTGCTTTTTCTTCAACCGTCTTCGCATAAAATCACCCTCTGCTGGTGACAATCCAAGAAGAACACATGCTGCTTCAGTTACATTCTCCTGATAAAGCATAACACCACGGTTCTCAAGAAGAATGTTACGCAAAACCGGTGGAATGTTTTTTTCACCTCCAGCCATGTACTTGTCTCTACCTCCACCGGAAGCGGCTCCCGGCCTCACAAGTGCCAAAGCTCTTGAAACATCTTCCACCGAAGTGATGTTCATTCTTTTCAGAAGCCCGCGCATGGCAGGGCTTTCTATATGCGGTACACCAATGGTGCGCCCCTGATTAATCAGCTGAAGTGTTTTATCATTTAAATAACCTGAATGATTTATCTTCTTTGCAGAACCCTGGATTCCAACAGCAAGTGAAAGAGATGTGAGCCCTCTCTGGCCCAGTAAATCCATTTTAATCAGACCTATATATTCCACTCCATCTTTATCAAACTGAGTAACAGGTAACCCTCCACTGCACTTTTCCACAGGAACAATGGATGAAATGACCCCCTGCCCAACAACCACACCACAAGGATGAGGCATTAAATGAGAAGGAAGACCATAAAGCAATTTTGACTGTTCCATCACCTTTACAGGCAACGATTGTTTCCAAATAGGGTTCCATGGATTCCGAGAAAGCTTTGCCAGTACATCAGTTTCGCTTCTAGATACACCACAAAAAGCAGCTGCCACTCGAATTGCTGACTTTGTTCTATAAGTGACAGTTGCAGAAACTGCTGCAGTTTTTGCTCCCCATTCTTTCAAAAACCACTTGTATACCTGGTCTCTTCTGTTGCTGTCTATATCCAGATCAATATCAGGAGGATCATCTCGAAGCCTATTAAAAAATCTGGAAAATGATAACCCGTAACGAATAGGGCAAATTGCTGAAATTCCAAGCAATTTTGAAACAAGGCTACCTGCAGCAGAGCCTCGGGCCACTGCCAGTATTTTTTGCTTTTCACAGTAAGTAATAATTTTATGGAACACAAGAAAGTACCCGCATAAATTCGCTCTCTTTAACTCTCGTAGCTCATCAAAAAGCCTTTTTTCCGCAGCAAAACTATTTCCATAATTTTCCTTTAAGCGGGGCATAAGAATTCTTTTCAATTCAGTAAAATCACCATCAGATAAAATAGGAGGACCATAAGGGCTTAACGATGGAAGAGTACAAACAAGCTCTGCAAGTCGAAGATTATTTGCGTAAGCAAAAGGTGCGTCAGGCCACATTGAAGAATCAAATTTCTGCAAAAATAGCCTGCATGAATTCAATGGTTCTTTTTTTACATGGGGTTCAGGAAGTAAGCTATCAACCTTTCGAAACATTGAATGCACCAGTAAATCTGTTTCCTTAACAAACATGGATGGGGTACAGGTTATGGGTAAAACCCCCTTCGGGCAATCAGGGTCACTCTCACCTGGGAATACCGGCAGATAAACCAACCCCTGCCAACCGGCATCAAGAACCAGTGAAGCCTGCGTAACATCTTTAGTTATACAAAACAGATTGCTGGAATCACGAAAAGCCTCAAGATGATTTTCTCTTTCTTCAAGACGAACAGACGTCACCAAGCGACTTAGCTGTACCCAACCGGAAGCAAGTGCTCCAACAACAAGCCGACCTGCAGCCGTATCGATTTCTGCACCTGCAACTCCTTTAATTCCAAAAGAGTTGGACGCAATGGCAAATCTATGAGTTCCATACACTCCGTTTGTATCTGCAAGCAGAACTCCGCCGAACCCACAACTTGCAGCTTTTTCTGCTAGAAGTTCAGGCAAACAGGTACCGTAAGAAAAGCTATACGCGCTTTTCACCCATAATAAAAGTGGTTTTTTCATGTTGTTATACTAAACATTTGTTTACCTAAAGAAAAGTACCAAG
>JAOZUR010000027.1:33035-36537 GCA_029938555.1 Candidatus Sabulitectum sp.
TGGTTTTTTCATGTTGTTATACTAAACATTTGTTTACCTAAAGAAAAGTACCAAGGTAATAATTTCATTGACTTCAGCAGGCGAAGAACACATAATTCACATTGGGAGGTAAAGTCATTATGAGTATCAACCTACAATTCAATGAAGAAGCTGGATATATAAAAATCTCTGTTACCGGCGACTTCTCTCCTCAAACTCTAAAGAGTATTGCTGTGGAAGTAGCAACTTATGTAAAAAAATATAATTGCAATTACATCCTTAAAGATCTTCGAAATGCTACCTTGGTTGATTCCGCCGTATCAGTTTACTCAATGCCAAATATTACCATTAATGCAGGTGTCGAACGAAGAATAAAACGGGCGATAGTCGTGAATGAATTAACGCCTGACTATCACTTCCTTGAAACTGTTTTTGTAAATCAGGGTAATATTATAAAACTTTTTGAAGATATTGAAAAAGCAAAAACATGGCTCCTGGAAGGCAAGGAAAACTGACCACCAACTTGCATACTAACACATAATCATTATCACTCCAGTATCGAAATTCTTTCCCAAAAGCACAATACTCGCAATTGACACTACTTGGGTATTCACTAATACTTAAGTGATACAATACATCAAATTTAGGGAGAAAAAGATATGAAAGTGCTACTTGTGATATTTATGTTTATCCTGACAGCTCCTACTACAGCTTCTGTAACCACTCAACTACCAATAGAAAAACTTACTCACTGTAACTTGCTTGTAACACCAGGTGGTACTTCTCCAGGGATGGTTGGTGCTTATGCTGCAACAGCAGCTGGAAATCCCGCTCTACCGCAACTGCCCTGGGTTATTCAACTACCTACTTCCCAGGAAGCACTTTCCTTAACTTATACCGCAGAATGGGAAACAATTTCCTCAAGTATTTTTGTACCCTCTCTTGCAGCCCCCACACCACTATCTGTAGATGTTACTGAAATTTCATTAACCCCGAATCAGCAGGTTTATTCTTCAGATTCCTTCTGGCCCGAACACCCTGTTTTTCTTACAGGTAACGGTTTTCAGAATGGTTTACCTGTGGCAGAAACACTTGTAACACCACTGCGCTGGAACCCGGCAACAGGAGAACTTCAAAAACTAATTTCACTTGAGATTGAACTGGAAACACAACAAACAACAAGCTGGCCGTTTGTTAGACAAAACAGAAATTCAACCTATGAACGAATGCTGATCGTTACCGATTCTTCCCTTGAAAGTATTTTTGAGGTACTGGCAGAACGAAGAACAAACCAGGGAATTCTTACAGAAGTTGTTACAATGAGTGAAGTTTATGCTGTATCGTCTGGCCGTGATGATGCTGAGAAACTTAGAAACTTTGTAAAAGACTACTACACACAAAATGGTTTAACCTATCTGCTTCTTGGTGGAGACACAAATCTAGTTCCATTCAGATACGCCTATGCAATGACCTGCGAAGGTGGGTACCATTCAAGAGAAGATTCGCTTCCATGTGATTTGTATTTCTCTGACCTGGATGGCTCATGGGATGCAAATGGCAATAATATTTTTGGTGAAGTTGATGATGATGTTGACCTTTATGCCGATGTTTTTGTAGGCAGAGCAACCGTTGAAAATGCAGATGAAGCACAGATTTTTGTAAATAACATTTCATACTATGAAGATTTCCAGCACAATGACTTTTACCAAAATGTTCTCTTTCTGGCTGATGTTTTATGGACCAATCCATACACAGACTCAGGAATAAGCAAAAACTATATTGAAGAACATTTTTTACCAAGTTTCCTGAATATCACCAAACTTTACAAATCCCTGGGTAATGAAAATCTTGCTTCAACAATGGCTGCATTAAACGCAGGGCAAAATCTTATAAATCATGACGGTCACGCATGGTATTCAAGCTTGGGTGTAGGTGATGACTACATGGGTTACAATGATATTGATGCAATTAATTCTGATCATAGATATACAGCTGTAATGTATTCAATAGGGTGCTGGAGTGCGGCTTATGATTTTGATGCTGTGGCAGAACACTTCATAACTAACCAGAATGGTGGTTGTATCGGTTTTATTGGAAACTCCAGTTACGGATGGGGTAGCCCGGGAAATCCCCTTTTTGGCTATTCAGACGCTTTAGACCACAAATTCTTTGAATACTTATATAACGACTGGTCTTTAACTTCAGGTGAATTACTGGCTTTAACTAAAGCCTACTTCATTCCATACAGTTCTGATGAAAATGTTTACAGATGGCACCAATATGATGTTAACTTACTAGGCGATCCATCATTCCGCCCCTACCGAGAAACAGTATCTGAAATAGACATCATCTGCCCTGACATTGTAACAGCTAATACAACAACTTTCCCTGTCACTGTTATTACCGATAACCCAGAAGGATTAACCGTTTGCATAAGCGACGAGAATCAGATCTGGCAAGTAACTGAACTAAACGCAACTGGTTATATTTCCTTCGAACTAGAATCACAAGTATCTGGCAGTATACAAGTAACGGTAACTGGACCAGGCATACAAAGAACCTCCGTGGTAGTTAATCAATCAACAGGGCCTGACCCGGTAATCTCTGCAATAGTAATAGATGATTCAGCAGGTTATAACCACCTTTCCCCTGAGTGCACCGCAAACTTAACTATCACTCTACTTAATCAGGGCAATGAGAACCTGACCAACACAACACTTTCAATAAATTCAATCGAAGGACCTGCCACAATATCTCAGTCAAACAGCTCATTTGGTGATATTTCCGCAACTGCTTCTTCTACAGGCTCACCTGTCTTATCCATAACAGTAAGTAGCTCTGCGAATACAGGGCAAGTGGTTGTACTGAACGGAACAATATCTTCAGATCAAGGAGATTGGGAAGTAATAATTCCTTTCCTGGTTTATGCTCCAGGTCTCTACTTTACAACTTACTCAATTGATGACGAGATAGGTGGAAACAACAACAATATCCCAGAACCGGGAGAAACTTTTTATCTCGATATCAACATAACAAACCTTGGATTACTAGCTGCACAAAATGTTGGTGTAAAATTTATTGATTTCCCTAGCTGGGTTACATTCACGGAAGACTCTGCCTGGGTTAACACAATTAACCCAGATAGTTTAAAAACCTTCAATTATGAAGTAACACTTGATTCAACTGCCCCTTCCCCATCCTTCCCTTGGTTTTATTTTGATATAACCTCATCAACCACCGAGTATGAAACACTTGATACTCTTCGCCTTACAGTTGGGGAAACCGGCATTTCAAATGATGTTGAATCGGGATTCGAAGGTTGGACCCATTCAGGAACGGGCGATATGTGGAATATCACAGATACAGCAAGCCATTCTACCAGCCATTCCTGGTTCTGTGGAGATGCTTCCGGTTATACCAATAATATGAACTGTGGTTTAATCTCACCTGAATTAATTCTTGCACCTGATGCATCAATTGAATTCTGGACCACCTTCGATGTTGCAATTTATGGATGTGACGG
>JAOZUR010000074.1:0-2594 GCA_029938555.1 Candidatus Sabulitectum sp.
CAGTGAGCGAAGTTTTTTCACTGCGGAATATGTTCCTCCTGGTTTGTCTTGCGAAATTTTATCCCATACCACCAGGGGAATCATTTCACCATCAAATTCTTTTGCAAGATTCATTGAGTAACCAATCATGAAATCGGTAGCAAGTTCGTACACTATGCCCCAGTCCTGGGTGAATACTGAATTGGAAACAATCTCAACGGAAGATGCTGCTTTTAGAACTCGGTCGAATCTCTCTACCCAGCCTCCTGGGTCATCGGCTGCAAGTCGTCTGCGAAAGTCTTCAACAGGGGATGGCAGTATGACTCTGCACTGTCTGCCTGCTTCAATCAAACACTCGTGAAAAAGAATATCAGCACCATCTGCAAGGGCAGCCACACCCACACTGATTCTTAGTTTACCAAGAGTAGCGCGAAGTTTTTTCTTTACAGCTTCCGATTCCTTTTGAGGAAATCTTGGGGCCATGCCTTTTCTGTCGATCCTGTGACCTGCAAAAAAGGCGACTCTTGGAGCGCAGATAGCATCCATTAGTTTGTCCAGAACATCTTTACCTAGTTTTTCACCGAGCATTCTAGCATTTCTTCGAACCGTTTTGATCTGTCCCACTGACTTGTAAGCCATGGGTGTTACCAGTTTGTACCATTTAACTGCCGTGTTTACATCGCCTTTAACAAGGTGTGCTTCAGCAATTGATACCAGTAACCAGAATGAACTTCTTGTTCCCATTCTGCCATATTCGTCCCAGCATATTGCCAGAACTTCGTCCACCAAGTCTTGTGTTACATCTTTGTCCATTATTCGAGCAAGCGTGGCGGCATTAATACCTGTCCAGTAGTCTTTACCCTCTCGGAAAGCTTTCAAATAGAATTGATACGAGTCTTCAAGGAATCCTATTTCACCTGTGGTCAACCAATTGTGTTTAAGAATTCCACCAACAAGACCATTTGTTTCCGGATCAGCATCTTTCATGAGTGGTTTCAGAGCTTTGAGGGCCTCTTCAGTATGCCCCATTCTTGACAAGGCTAGAGCCAGAGGTTTTCTTAGCTTAGGATCATCAGCCTGTAATAGACTTTTGTTTGCTAAATCAATGACCTGAAGATAATTACCCCGTTTTATATTTTCATTTAACTCTGCAAGAATTCGATTGTTACCTATCATTACATCTCCTTTTTCTGATTAAAGAATCTGTAATATTAGAGAGCAAATGACAACCGCCTGATTATTTAGTTATTTAGTAATAAAATAGCGTTAATGCTATATGGCCTATTTACTACTCGTTTTTGAGCATATATACGAAAAGGGCCCCGTTAGAGACCCTTTTTGTGTCTGATTTATTTACAGTTTAAACAAATGTGCCTTGTTGAGGAATTCAACAAGAAGCTCTACTGCTGTTTCCACATCATGTTTATTAATGATGGCTACAGGGCTGTGACCATTTCTTGTGGGAATGGAAAGACAAGTGGCGTGTGTATTGCCACCAAATTTTTGCATGGAACTGGTATCAGTACCACCTCGCACAAGAATTTCCATCTGATGGTCTATATCCTTTTCTTCAGCAATTTCACGCATGAAATCTACCAATGATGGTGAACAGATCACACTTGCATCCTGCTGCTTGATTGCAACACCCTTGCCAAGGTCACATATTTTCATGGCTGCAGGAAAACCGGGGGTATCACCTGAACCTGTTATGTCTGCTGCAATACCAATGTCTGGTTTAATAGACTGTGCTGCAACTGTGGACCCTCTAAGGCCTACTTCTTCCTGGGAAGTGCCTACGCAGTAAACATCAATTGCAGGATTGTTATACTTTTTGAAAGCCTCAACTATTATGTAAGCACCGATTCTATCATCGAAAGCTTTTGCCACAAGGCAATCTCCCATTTCAGTATAAACAGTGTCCATGGCAACCCAGTCACCACGGGAAACTTTTTCTCTCACCTGGTCACCTGTCATACCAAAATCTATGAAGAGCTTGTCAAGTCTGATGGCCTTGCCAGCAGCTTCAGGCGTAAGAGCAGGAGGGGCGCAAACAACACCAGTAAGCACTTCACCTTTTCGTGTATGCACTCGAACAGTGTGGCCGTAAATTGAAGCTGCACTCCAGCCGCCAACAGGAACGATTGATGCAAATCCATTTTTATCTATGTTGTAAATAAGGAAACCGATTTCATCAATATGACCAGCAATCATTATTTTTGGTCTGTCACTACCTTCAGTTCCATACTTTACCGCAGTGATGTTCTTAATGGCATCAGTGGTAATTTTATCTGCAACATCTTTTAATTCTTCCTTAAGAAGTTCAATGACAGCATCTTCACGACCAGAAATACCGTCAATCTCGCACAGTCTTTTTAGTAATTCCATAACACATCTCTTTCTTTTATATGATTCTATCAGGGAGTTCGTATTTCAAAACCTGCTGCATCCATGTATGGTGTGGAAGTTGAACCGGAAAATCTAATATCTCTTACCAGTGCCTGGGATGCTTCAACGGGAGTCAGCCCATTTTCCAGCATCTGATTAAGGTAATAAAATTCAATTATTGCACTGCCGCCCCAGTCCACCGAAGTTGTGTAACCGGAAACTGCAAAATT
>JAOZUR010000074.1:2694-11742 GCA_029938555.1 Candidatus Sabulitectum sp.
GGCAGCCTGCCAAGCCAAGAATCTAGCATTTCTCCAAAGGAATACTCATTCTCACGCATGGACTCCTGCCATTCAGATTCCAGTATAAGAACCCAGGTGGTGGGTTCGCCGGTAACTCTGTGTCCATCCCAGTGGCTCCAACCTCTGTCACCATCTGCTCTCCACATACCGGCGAAGGAAGAAGCATTATCTGAAAGTTGAAACCAGCCACTGCCTGCAGCCTCTCCTTCATCATATTTAAAGATCAGTTTTCCACTATCTGTAACTGCTCCTTCAATGGTGGAAACCGTACCGTAACTGTACCAGCCTGTTACTGAACTGCCACTCTGCTCAAGAACCATGTCTCCATAAGTGGTTTCCCAAGTTCCTGAGAAGTTCAGAGTGGTTAGGAAAGTCATCAGTACTAATATCAATCGATAACCGCCTTGATTCGCCGTACACCTCTTGAAGAACTCTTTTCAGAAGCTATCCGGAATCTGCCCAGTTCTGATGTGTTCTCCACATGAGGGCCACCGCAGATCTCTATAGAGTATTCTCCTATTGTATATACTTTTACCACATCTCCATACTTATCTTTAAAGAAACCTAATGCACCAAGTCTTTCAGCTTGATCAGGAGACATTTCCTGTACTTCAACCGATACTTTATCGTTAATTGCCTTATTGACCAGCTCTTCCACCTGTTTTTTCTGTTCATCTGTCATTTTCTCTCCGAAAAGAAAATCAAATCGCAGTCTTTCAGCAGTGATATTACTGCCTTTCTGCTGAACAGAATCTCCCAGTACTTTTCTAAGAGCAGCATGCAACAAATGAGTAACAGTATGAAGTTTTGTAACCATCTCGCTGTTATCAGCAAGACCGCCTTTAAACTTCTTATCAGCACCTTTTTTTGATAACTCACGGTGTTTTTCAAAAGCTTTGTTGTAACCATCAATATCAATAGTCATGCCGTTCTCCGCAGCTAAATCCGCTGTAAGCTCAACTGGAAAACCAAAAGTATCATACAGTTTAAAAGCAAGCCTTCCAGCTATGACTTTGTTGGGATTCTTAAGCAGATTTGGCAGCATCTTGTTAAACTGTTTCATGCCTGCAATAAGAGTTTCTCCAAAAAGCTTCTCTTCTCTTTCAAGTTCATCTAGAATAAGAGCTTTGTTTCTTATAAGCTCAGGGTATTCCTGCCCCTCTGCCTCAATAACAATCGAAGAAAGTTCCCCAAGAAAACCCTTTGGTATGTTCAACTTCATTCCATGTCGTATGGTTAGTCTTATGAGTCTGCGAAGCACATAACCCTGGTCAACATTAGAAGGTGTTACCCCTTGGTCATCACCTAATATATGTGTAGCGCTACGGATATGATCAGATATAACTTTTTCCGATTTGGTTGTTTCAGTTGTTCCTGCAAGTTCTCTTATTCTTTTGCTAAGAGGTACAAAAACACCAATTTCATACACTGTGCTGCATCCACCAAGCATTGCAACGGTTCTTTCCACACCCATACCTGTATCAACATTTTTCTGTGCAAGTGGCTCATAAGTGCCTGTTTCTGTTTTGCGGTACTCCATGAATACATCATTCCAGACCTCGAAGTATTTTCCACATGAACACCCTGGTTTACACAAGTCACCACAAGGCTCTTTTCCTGTATCAAAAAACATCTCAGTATCAGGGCCACAAGGACCTGTGGCACCGGTGGGGCCCCACCAGTTGTCTTTCATACCAAAACTGTAAATTCTTTCTTCAGGAACACCCACTTCAAGCCAAATTTTTGCAGCTTCTTCATCAGCAGGAATATCACCTTCACCGGCAAACACTGTTACGCTGATTTTTTCCGGGTTAAAACCCAACCACTGTTTACCTGTAAGAAACTCCCAGCTCCACTGTATCGCTTCTTTTTTGAAGTAACCGCCAAGTGACCAGTTGCCCAGCATTCTGAAAAAAGTCAGATGTGTTGCATCTCCAACCTCTTCAATATCACCTGTTCTTATGCATTTTTGAACATCAACCAGTCTGTCCCCTTGAGGGTGTTTTTCACCAAGTAGATATGGAACAAGAGGTTGCATACCTGCTGGAGTAAACAAAATGGTAGAATCATTCTCGGGAATGATTGAAGCACCTGTTATGTTTTTATGACCTTTGCTCTGAAAAAACTTAATGTAAAGGTCAACTAGTTCTCGTTCAGTCATTTATAATTCCTTCTGGTATATTCTGTACCGTTTGTAAAGATCGGCATTCATCTGTTTTTCAAGAATGGCTCTCATCTCTTTATTGTTTTCCAGTATCCAGGAAAGTTCACCTCTGCCCATACCTACCTTTTTACTGTTTTTTATCATTCTATCAATAACAAGTGCCTCAAGCCCTTTATTCCTGTGTTCTTTTTTTACACCCATTAAAAGAACTCGCACACGGTCTATTTTAACCTTAAATGGTGGAACTTTCAGTGCAAGAATTGATGGAATAGCTCTGCCGTTGCCTTTTTTAAAAGCAATATTAGCATCAGGTAAAGCCACTCCAAAAGCTACCAGTTCACCATCCAATTCAACCATAGGAGTAAGATCGCTTGTTATAAGCATCTTTAGTTCTTCAACCATTGCTGTAAGCTCACGAGGTGACATAGGTACAAAACCCCAGTTCTCGCCCCAACACTCGTTGTAAACTTCCATAATCTTAGCCATGTCATTTTTTATGTCTTTAATGTTAAGGCCTCTTACGGTCCAGTTGCCTCTTTTTTCAACCATCTTGGCTATACGGAAAAGTTTTTTGAATCTTTCACTATCACCGTCAAGCCAGTATGCAAGAAGATCCATAAGTTTGCTGTAGCCAGCAGCTTCCACAAGCCCACCAAGCCAGCTGGGGTTATGAAGCATCATTAACCTGGGGTCAGTATCAAAACCTTCCACAAGCAAACCGCATTCTTCATTGGTTGAAAGGTTAAAAGGTCCTCGAATACTATCCATGCCCCGTTCTTTCACAAAATCTTCTGCAGTTTTAAGAAGAAGACTGGCAAGCTCACTGTTATTCTCACACTCGAGAAAACCGAAAAAACCTGTTTTTTCATTGTGATACTCATTATGAGTTCTATTCACACAGCCACTGATTCTTCCAACAACTTTGCCGTCTGTGTCTTTTGCTAAATAAAATTCCACCTCTGCATGCTCATGAAAAGGATGTTTTTTACTCATAAGCTGTCGAACATTCATTAAAAGCGGTGGAACCCAGTGGGGATCATTTTTATTTATCCTGAAGGGAAGTTTAAGAAATTCATTTGTTGCTTTTTTTCCTGTGACTTTTTCTATTGAATAACCCATCCTACCCACCAATCAGATTATGTTTGCGACCAATCCTCTTAAAAACATCCAAAGCGCGGTCTATCATGTCATCGGTGTGACTGGCCATAAAACTAGTGCGAAGCATTGCTGCACCTGGTTCAACTGCTGGGGAAATAACAGGATTGGTAAACACACCATTATCAAACATGTCTTTCCAGAACTTAAAACAATCAAGATCTTCACCAACCAAAATAGGAATAATAGGAGCTTGGCTGTGACCAATATTGAATCCCAATTGAGACAATCCATCACGACATCTTTTTGCAGCTCTATGAACATTTATCAAAAGTTCAGGTTCTTTCTCTAACACATCAAGTGAAGCAATCACAGTGGCAACTGAAGCTGGTGGAAGGCTTGCGCTGAAAATATTTGTTCGGGCATTATGACGCAAATAACTAATCACCTTTTGCTGCCCCGCTGCAAACCCACCAATGCAGGCAAAAGATTTACTGAATGTTCCCACGATCAGATCAACTCTATCATGACATCCCTGAAGTTCAGCAGTTCCCATACCAGTTGGACCCATTGCTCCAACTCCATGGGCATCATCAACAAGAAGACGAACCTGGAATTCCTCGGCAAGATCAGCAAGCCCGTTAATATCAGCCAGGTCTCCCCCCATGCTGAAAACCCCATCTGTGATAATTAGCCCAGGCTCTCCTTGATACTTTTCAAGAATGTGTCTTAAATGATCAAGATCCTTGTGCCTGTATTTTACAACTTTTGCGTAACCAAGCCTGGCTCCGTCAATGATTGAAGCGTGGTCTTCCCTATCAAGATAAAGAATATCACCTCGCTGCCCTAAAGTACTTATGGCACCAAGATTTGATTGAAACCCTGTACTAAAAGTTAAACAAGCTTCTTTTTGTAAGAATTTGGCAAGTCGTTCTTCCAGTTCAAGATGTATATCAAGAGTTCCGTTCATAAAACGGCTACCTGTGCAACCTGTTCCATATTTTGTTATAGCATCCCTAGATTTTTCCATAACATAAGGATTGTCTGTCAGGCCAAGATAATTATTTGAACCAAGCATAATAAGATTATGCCCATTAATCTTCATTTCTGCACCCACATGACCCTGAAGGGGAACAAAGTAAGGATAAAGACCCATGGCCTTAACTTTTTCCGGCCTGTCATAATCAAAGCATTTCTGAAAAATATCCATGGAACCACCCGTATTCTTTTCTGGCAATCACCAGAATGTTGTGTCTGTTGATGTAAAGTTTGCAACACTTCTTATGAATCTAACAACAAACCTTTCAAAATCAAACAGGAATTTGCATATTCCTTGCTTGCAGGAAGGTTATTTAGTGAAAATATTTCTTACAGGTGCTTCAGGTTTCGTTGGCAGAAATCTAGCAAAACAACTAATTGCCAGCGGTCACGCCGTAACTGCTGCTGTGCGTTCAAGTTCTGATATATCAAAAATCCCTGAACAATGTTCTGTAGTGACGGTTGATCTTTATTCAGTAAAAAGCTTATCTCAGCACCTTGTGGGTATTGAAGCTGTCTTTCATGTTGCAGGGGCAGTCAAAGCCCGTTCCGGAGAAGATTTTGATAAAATCAATGCCGGTCTCACAGCTGCACTTGTAAATGCTGTGAAAATTCAAAACCCTAATATTCTTTTTATTCTTGCTTCAAGTCAGGCGGCAGCAGGGCCTGGTGATAATGGACCACAGTCTTCTTACGGTCGAAGTAAACTTCTTGCAGAACAAGTTGTAACAAGCCTTTCAAGATATATAATAATTAGATCTCCCGCCGCACTGGGCCCAGACGATAACGAAACAAAATCATTTTATAACTGGGCGCGCAAGGGGATCACCGTAACGCTTGGCAATAACGATGTTAGATTCTGCATTATATCCATTTCTGACCTGTCGGTATTCATGGCAAAATTACTGGAAAAACCAAAGGCAATAGGAAAAATTTTACAACCGTCTTATCCGAAACTGGTGTCCTGGAAAGAAATCCATAAATCCATGGAAAAAGCAACAGGTAGAAAAATACTAAGAATTCCTGTACCTTCATGCTGTGTTTATACAGCCGGTTTCCTTGCTGAACTTCTTGCCTCTTTCACAAAAAGCAGATTACTTCTTGACAGAGAAAAAGCAAAAGACATCACTTCTTCAAAATGGTTAAACAAACAAGATGAGGTTGAAAACATCACAGGATGGAAACCGGAACTTTCCCTGGATGAAACCATCAGAAGAGCCGTTCTTCCAACGCAACAACAGTAGGTAACTTTTACTACTTGAAATGATAAAGTAGAATTATGTTGCCCTTATATGCAGGTCGCCTTTCTCCTTTGATTTCCATTTCAACACCGAGAGAGACTCTTGTTATGCCCCTGAGGTTGCGTAGTTCATTCACAGATAAAATTAATCTAACTTCACTGTTCACAAGAACCGGTGTGCCAAACCTAAGATTCTCTACAGCATAATTTACAGTCATTTCCGAATTGCGTACTTCAATAATTTCATCAAGAAGGGAAGGTAAAAGAGAAACCGTAAGAAACCCATGGGCTATGGTTGATCCGAATGGAGAAGCGGCAGCTCTTTTTTCATCTATATGAATCCACTGATGGTCATTGGTTGCATCTGCAAAAGAATTAATAGTTTCCTGGGTAATAATGGTCCAGGGAGATCGTCCAACTTCTTTTCCATTGTATTTTTCAACATCTGCATGAGAAGCGATTATTATTTTTTCAGTCATTGCGTTCCTCCTGGTCAAACTGGTTCGTGCTTAACAAAACCAGTGTGCAAGCATTTCTTACATAAATTCCGTTATTTTTTAACTTATCAGCCAAAATCAAACTCTCGGTTCCAGGGTTGAATATAACCTGTGACGGAGAAATTCGTACAAGTTCATTAATATCATCAGCTAACAATTCAGGCCTAATATAAACAACTGCCATATGTATTTTTTCCGTAACAAAAGAAAGATGCGACACTGTATTTTCAATGGTATCAATAACAGTGGTAGGATGCACCGGAATAACCCGATACCCGGCAGATTGAAGCCGGAGCATTGCCATATTTGAGTAACGAAAAGGTTTATTGCTTGCACCTATCAACAAAACTGTTTTCATTTTTTCATCTCCATCCAGTTAGGCAAAGGCATTGAAACCGGTTTTTTTCCATAGAACAAATCATCCAGTTTTTTAAGTAACCACGCTGCAGTATAAAAACGAAGAGCTAAAGATTTCAACAATCCCCATGGATGCCCAAAAGGACAAACAGCCAAGCATTTCCCACAATCGGTTCCAATAACATTCCAATACAAAAAACATCTATCTGAATTTAATCTGCTAAGTTTATTTGAGTCAATTGATTTACTGGGGCAATTCACAGCACATTTTTTACAAATAGTACAAAAAGACAAAAAATCAGTTTTTTCCTTCTCATTAACAGGTATTTCCATTTCAGTAGTAACTACGGAATACCTTACTCTTGGTCCGAATTTTTTTGTAAGGAAAAGATTGCTCCAACCAAAACCACCAAGTCCAGTTTCATTGGCAACTTTTGAAGCAACTACCTGGTAATTTCCATCAATATGTGCTCTTGCAGAAAAGCCAGTATTTCTGATGAAAGATGCTATCTGAACTGCAGAAACAGCACAATTCACATACCTTTGTGAAGCTTCAAACACCTCTGGAGAATAAGGGGCGGAACCGGTAAATCCAGGTTTCATCTCTACACCGAGAACAATGGCGTACTTGTGTTTTGATGTGATTTTCTCTCCGTATACACTTCCACCTCTGCCGGAATGGGAATAGAAAAAATCAGGTTTTATCCGTGCAGTACCAAAACAATGCACACCATGATACTTGGATAACTTTTTAATGTACTCTAAAACACCTTCTGAAGAGTGGGGTTCTGTTACCTGAGATACAGGACCGTTTACTGAATGCCTCATTTTGTTAAGAAGAAAAAAACCTGCTTCGGATGCTGCAAAATTAAATTGATGATAGAACTTACTATTTGCAGAAAACAGTCCGGGAAGGGCTCTGGTTTTAGCATCTATATCTTCATTCTGTGGATTTTTTTCATAATAACTACAGTAATCTTTTGAGTGAGGTTTTAGCGCATGTCTGGCAAAAGAAATATCTCTTTCATCAAATCGTTCATGCTCTTTACTTAAATTTGCTTTGTATTTGGGCAACGGTAAAAGAAAAGATAAAAGTAATAAAAATAGAAAAGAAGTAAAAAAGAGATATAAGTAGTCAGACTGTATGAACAAAAATAAAAGTATTAAACCAACTAACAAAAAAGTTGATATGATTGCCGCTCTTTTTTCACCAGAAAGAAAATTTCTCACTGCAAAAATCAAAATCAATAGTACTGTTATGAAAAAAATGAAAGTACCTGACCAGAAAAGCATACATATCCAATCGAATTGACTTAAAACATTTCCCTTACTGAACTTTACAATATTGTTGTAACATACATGGATACTACACCCATGGAAATCTATCAAGCACAACTAAAAAACTCACGATTCATGTTTGTGCTTTTGGGTAAAAATGGTCAGTATTGACACCTTGAAGCAAACCTATGTATTGTCACAATGTTTGAAGTGTTTTGGTTCTTCCAAAGAGTAGAAAGGATTCCACTTGCCGTTCAGAAAACAGGCTACTGTAATGTTCACAGATGTAGTTGGATTTACATCTATCATGGAACAATCTGAAAATGAAGCAATGAGAATTCTCTCTCAGAAAATGCAAGTTGTACGAAAGCTTGTGAGCTCATATCAGGGTCGGCTTGTAAAAGTCATGGGTGATGGTACTTTATGCGTGTTCTCATCGTCTTCAGATGCAGTTGCTGTTGCTCTGGCCATTCAAGAATCTCTTGAGGAAGAAAGCTTCAAAATCAGAATCGGAATTCACTGTGGAAGTGTATTGTTTGAAAGCAATGACATTTTCGGAGATACTGTTAATGTGGCATCACGACTTGAAAGCAAAGCTCCTGGTGGAGGCACCCTTATCAGCAAAGAAGTTCTGCTGAATTTCTCAAAAAATAACAAACCCGAAACAATTGATCTGGGTTTAACCAGGCTTAAAGGGTTAGGCCGGCTGCTTCAAATACACTTTTTAGGTAAGCAGAATCTTTCAGTTGAAATAGCTAAAAATATTACTCCCGTTTCCAGTTCAAAACCGCTTGTGCTTTCAGTTTTTCCTCTGGTCAATCAAGGGGCTCCTGATGATGAGTTTTATGCTTACGGTATATCTGCCGATCTTCTGAGTGATCTTGCAAAAGCCAGCTCAATCTCCATTGTACCTGTAACTTCTCTGTTAAGAGCTTTAAAAAGCGGAGGCAACCAGGAAGATGTAGCAAAAAGATTCGGCTCTTCTATCCTGATTACAGGAACAATCTTAACTACGGATTCACAAGTAAAACTTTCGCTTTCTTTAAAAGAAATAGCTTCAAATCGTTTGATCTGGAAAGACAACTGGATTGAAGACATAGACGATCTTCCACTTATTAAAGGTAAACTTGCTGATGGTATACTAAAAGCTCTGGGAAAAAACCCCGAAGAGTATCCAGCAGTATCTAAAATTGAAGTTAAATCTGTTTCAACTTATGAGAAATATCTTCGCGCTGTTCATCTGTGGAGGAACAAAAAAACAAGTGATGATATCCAGCGGGCGGTCCATCTTATCAAACAGGTCATTGAAAAAGAACCTTTAATGATTCCTGCAAAAATCCTTCTTGCCGAGACTTACA
>JAOZUR010000127.1 GCA_029938555.1 Candidatus Sabulitectum sp.
GGGCTTACACTGGAGCAATTGAAGGGGAAACAAGCGATTGATCCAGTTTGGCAATTCATCTATGAGGATCTGTCTCCTGTTCCAGTTGCTGACTATCCGGTAAACAGAGTAATTTTGTCAAAAGAGCCATTGACTGATTACCTAGTGGGGGTTCGCAGACCGGACAGGGATTACATTACCTGGGTTATTGTAAATGCACTTCCCATTTTTACAAAAACAGGAGTGCTTGATAAGGTAATTGTTAATTTTGCCGATATAACAGAGCGTAAACATGCAGAAGAGTTGGTAAAGAAAAATCAGAAACTACTTTCCTCCATCGCAGAAAATTACCCCCATTCCTATGTCACCATAATTGAGAAGGATCTAAGTATCAGTTTTGCATCTGGACAGGAATTCAAGAATCAAAATCTCGATCCAGATCAATTTATCGGGTTAACCTTGGATCAAATATTCGGAGATCAAGCTGAATATGTAAAAAATCACTATAAAAAATCATTTGCCGGTGAAGAAACAACTTTTGAGCTTTTTTTCAATGATCTTCATCTGCTCTATCGAACTGTCCCTTTGATTGAAGAAAACAACTCCATAGAAAGAATTCTTGTTGTTACTGAAAATATCACAGAGAAAAAACTGGCAGAGAAAATTTATAAAAAAAATCAGTATTTACTTAGAAATATTTTCGAGAACAGTATAAACTTGTATTACTCTCATTCGCCAGATCATACACTTACATACTTGAGCCCTCAGGTAAAGGAAATGCTTGGTTATACAATGGAAGAGGCAAAAGTTAAGTGGACGGAGCTTGTTTCAGACAATTCCATCAATGAGACAGGTTTTAAGAACACTGTAAGAGCTATAGAAACAGGTAAACGGCAGCCGCCTTATGAACTTGAGTTAATTAGAAAAGATGGAAAGAAGATATGGATTGAGGTCAGAGAATTCCCAGAGGTTCAAAATGGTAAAACCATTGCAATCCTGGGTTCATTGACTGAAATCACCGAGCACAAAAAGGCAGAGATTGCATTACAAGAAAGCGAAGAAAAATACAGAGGTGTAATAGAAAATATGATTGATGGTTTCTATAAAACCGATGTAAATGGTAATGTAATTCTTATTAGTCCCTCAGTTACTAATATTCTAGGGTTTAGCGAGGAAGAAATTATTAAAAAGCCTGTTGCATCATTTTACGTAAATGCTGATGAACGAAATTTCTTTCTTGACACAATCAAGAAAACTGGAAAAGTTGAAAATTATCCTGCAGAATTCAAAAAAAAGAACAAGCCGCATATTTTTATTGAAACGAATGCACAAGTTGTATATAAAAACGGAAAATATGATGGAATAGAAGGTATTTTTAGAGATGTTACCGAGCGCAAGCAAACGGAAATGGCGCTGCAGGAAAATGAAGAACGCTTCAGAATTCTATACGAAAATTCCCCTGATATGTATGTATCTGTCTCGGCCGTAGATGGCAGTATTCTTAGATGCAACAAAACTCTGCTTAACAAAACAGGCTACTTGCATGATGAAGTAGTTGGGTCTAGCGTATTTGACATGTACCATGCTGACTCATTAAGTGGGGCTAATGAGGCATTTGAACAGTACATAAGCACTGGCAGAGTCGTCGATAAAGAACTCACTCTTAAAAGGAAAAACGGTAGCAAATTACCAGTAAGTCTTAATGTAAGCGCAGTTAGAGATGAATCAGGCAAGATACTCCACTCCATCTCCTCGTGGAGAGATATTTCAGAACGCAAGCAGGCAGAGATATCACTAAAAGAAAGTGAAACAAAATTCAGAACTATCTTCGAGAATAAGGGAACAGCCACTTGCATTCTGGGGCAAGATGGAATTGTTCAGGACTGCAATGCAGTGTTCAGCGAATTAACCGAGTACTCGCAAAAAGAAATCATGGGTACAATGAGGTGGTCTGACTTTATAGCAACCGAAGATCTCAATAAATTGCATAAATATCATTCAAATCGAGCCCAAAAAGATGGTTCAGTACCGGTTCAATACGAGAGCAAACTTATCACCCAAAGCAACAAATCGCTGAATGTACTTATTAACATCGCTGTAGTTAAAGAAACCAGAATCGTTTCAATTATCGATATCACCCAACGCAAAAGAGCGAATCGAGAAATCCAGCGTATGCAAAGACTTGAGGAACTTGGAACAATTGCAGGTGGCATTGCCCATGATTTCAACAATCTACTCACCGGTATTTTTGCTAATCTGGAAATGGCAAAAATGGATCTTCCAGAAAAATCTTCATCCAGCCAGTACCTACAGGAAGCCCATCATTCTATTTTAAGTGCCAGAAGATTAACAGGCCAGCTACTTACCTTTGCAAAGGGGGGCGCTCCTGTACTCAAATCTGTGGAAATGGCTAGACTAATACAAAATACAGTCGACTTCAACCTCCATGGCTCAAATGTAAAATCACTAGTAAAACTTCAGGACAATCTGTGGTCTATAATGGCAGATGAAGGTCAAATTGAACAGGTATTGGCAAATCTAACCATAAACTCAAAACAGGCCATGCCAGGAGGTGGAACTCTTCATGTTGAAGGCAGAAATCTTTCAATCACTGACACTTTTACGGAATTTGACATTGATTCAGACTCCATCATTTTAACAATAAAAGATGAGGGAATTGGTATCTCAACCAAAATCATCGATCATATTTTCGATCCATATTTCAGCACCAAGGAAACTGGACACGGACTGGGCCTAGCCATCGTTTACAGCATAATCAAACAGCATAAAGGACATATCAGCGTAACTTCAACGCCTAATACTGATACAACATTCACAATCATATTGCCTGCTATCCGTGAAGTTCGCAAAGAAGAGGTACAAAAAGAATACAAAGAACAGTGCAAAACAGATATAAATTCGTCATTTCATATTTTGATAATGGATGATGAAGAAATTGTAAGAGATGTAGGCACACAGCTTCTAGAGCGTCTGGGGCATACCACAGACACAGCAAATCACGGTGATGAGGCAGTTAAAAAATACACAGAAGCCCAAAACACTGAAAAACCCTTTGATCTTGTGATCATGGATCTAACGATTCGTGGCGGTAAAGGCGGCAGAGAAACAATCAAAGAGCTACTCAGCATCCACCCCAATGCAAAAGTTATTGTTTCAAGCGGTTACTCATCTAACCCTATAATGGCAAATTTCAGCTCATACGGGTTCGCAGGGAAGCTTGCCAAACCTTTTGAAGTGTCTGATTTACAAGATGTGATTTTAAGCGTAATGATTTCTTGAT
>JAOZUR010000128.1 GCA_029938555.1 Candidatus Sabulitectum sp.
ATTGTTCTTGGGATAAAGAACCGCAAAGGTGCTCATGCTGTAACCATCGTTGGGTTTAGAAAAGATCATTCAATCAAGGGCAATTTTTCTATTGATGGACTAAATCTTGTTTCTCACAATCTTCAATACAAGGAATTATATATTCATGATGACAGAATGGGACCATACGCTAGATCCTTTCTAAAAAAGAAGCAAAGCTGTCCTTCATCCAACAGTCAGAGTTTAGTGCTCAGTATTGAATGGGCAACTGGAGAGACGGAGGACTGGGATGTAGCAATTGGTATCGTACCACTGTACAAAAAAATCCGAACTTCCGCATCAGAATTATATGATGCTATGCTTAACATTGCACCTTTTCTTGATTCAGTCATCGAAGGCTCCGTTTCTGTAGAAATCTTTTTTGTTAAGTGTGGAGAATATCTTAAAACACTCTTCAGCAAGAATTTGGAACCACAAAGGTTAATGGAATTCCTAATGAACGTTGATCTAAGTCGATACATAGGAATAATAAGATGGTATTCTAATGATGTGCCTATTATTGACCTAGTATGGGACACGACTGACACCCTGCGCGCTGAGACCAAATTTAAGAATGGTCTTCTGGCTGTTGTTGCTTTGGATCGAGCCGCAATAGAAGTAGTGGAATTTATTTCAAATAGGTTGGGTGTTCCTTGTTGTTAATTGGCATCTAACCTTTAATCGCTCAAATAACCAAATAACTGTCTAAATTTATTATATATGCGGTAGGTCTACACTCAGAACTCCTGTTATGTTAAGCTCAACATAACGTGAGTTCTGACATTCATGATTTCCGGGATGATCAATCTTATCGAATACCTTTTTGCTGAGGTGGTATAAATCTTGCCAACATCATAGGCGTTTATACGATCTTCTACCTCTCGTGCCCACAAGGCATCAATTTTTTAACTGTCAGGAAAATTGAAACTAGCAAGAATTTCTCAAACAACTCTGCCCGTTCAACCAGAGGTAAATGTAATGCCTCACGTATAAGCTGCTGGGCCTCGGCTGTGATAAAATCACCTCAATTCTTAAGTCTTATAACTAATTGAATGATACCACAAAATCGTCTTTACACAATATCATTTACAGCGAGAGTGTGCATAACCAATTCTAAACGGTTATCTATTTTCCTGATTTTGCCTGTTTTCTTAATTAAGAAAATAGGACAACAACTTGCCAATTTTCCTTAAATCGATTATTTTCTTGATTAAGAAAATGGAGGTATAGAGGAAAATGATTACAAAAGCTCAAATACTCAGCATGCTATTCAACAAACAAACACAGTTACCAACAGTATTATCTATTGAGCTGCTTCAGGGCAAGGAAGCACATCTAGACGCTGCTATAAAAATATCTTGGGGAAAAAATAGTACTAAATTTATAGCTGAAATCAAAACTATATCAACACCAAAGGTCTTTGCAAATACAATTGGTTTACTGCAATCTATTCAACTGCCTAGCAATTATTTACCTCTACTAATCATGCCTTACCTTAATGAAACTCAGCTAGATACACTAATTCAAATAGGAATTAGTGGATTTGATCTATCGGGAAATTGCGCTATCTCAGTACCAAATCAATTCACTTTTTACAAAACTGGCAAAAAGAATGTGTTTCCATCATCTACACGAATCAAAAATGTATATATAAAGAACAGCTCAATGGTTACTAGAGTGTTTTTTGCGAAATCGCAGTATACTCGAGTCGGTGATGTGCGTAATGAAATCAACAACCGAAATTTGCTTGTTAAAATCGGAGAAAAGAAGGCAATGAGTATTTCTACAGTTTCCAAAGCGCTTATGGCTCTTGATAAAGATTTGATTATTCGTCGAAATGAGTTTCTTTACTTCCTACAACCTGAAAAAGCCTTAAAAAAACTCACTGCAAATTACCAGCCACCAAAAATTGAAAAATCTATTAAACTTAAAGTTAGAAATCTCTCTGAAACTATATATAACATTAATGCTAGAGCAGAAGCTGACAAACTGGCATTTGTCGCTACTGGTTTATCATCTTCTACACAGTTTGCAGTAGCTGATCGTGGAGAAATGCTCTCCGCATACTGCACTAGCTTAAAATCAGTTCTCAGCTATATTGAAGGTAATTACGACGATAATTTTCCAAATCTAGAGCTTATTGAAACCCACGACGAGAGAGTTTACTTTAATTCATACATTGCTAAAGGTTATAGATGGGCTTCTTCAATCCAAACATATCTTGAGTTAATGAATGGAGACAAAAGAGACAGAGAAACAGCTGAACAGGTAAGGGCATTTATTTTGCAAAGATAGGTGATTAAAATGCGTACAAAATTTCTAGAAAATGCATTACTCGAACTACTCCATGAGTTAAAAAACACACATATCAATCTTATTATTGGGGGAGGTTACGGCATCCTTCTTAGAGTTGAAAATAGAAAAAAATCTGGCATTAGAACTCTTTATTCTTCGTGGCCTCATGAAAGAAGCACAGGTGACATTGATTTGTTTCTAAGACCAGAGTTACTAATCAACTCAGATCAACTACAACCTTTGCGAATTGCTTTTGATAAACTTGGTTATGAACCAGTTGAATGGGCCAAGTACTATCAGTTTGCAAAG
Organism: Candidatus Sabulitectum sp.; assembly: GCA_029938555.1. Lineage (GTDB taxonomy): Bacteria > Fermentibacterota > Fermentibacteria > Fermentibacterales > JCC-6 > Sabulitectum. The sequence goes on from JAOZUR010000128.1 coordinate 2,623, forward strand.
GTAATCCCGGAGTTGTCACAAGAAGCAAAGTTAAAATTTGATTTATTAACCGGTCCGCAAAATATTTTCCATGGGACAACAGTAAAAACTGACGAAAGAAGAGCGAAACCAAGACACCCGAAAATTGGTATTCATGCTCGTCCTACTAATGAAGCTATTACTCTCGAGAAAAACCTTCAACAAGTAAAAATTACCGGCAACTCCAATAGCGGAAAGACTATATCTGGTACTGTTTTTTTACCAAATACATTTACCTTCTTGATGATGAAACTCTATGCATTTAATGATCGCTATGAAGATGAGAGAAAGGAATTTGGAATCTACCACGCACTGGACATTTATAGCATACTTGCAACAACTACGGAAGCAGAATGGATTGTAGCCAAGAATCTTAGAGATCTTTCTAAGAAAAATCAATATTACAAAGAAACAGTCTCTATCGTTAAGAATTTATTCAACAACAAATCCAGCATAGGTATATTAAGATTGAAAGATAGCAAATACTACCAAGATGATTTTGAGCTTGACAAATTTATTGCAAATCTTAAAGAGCTCTTTTGCTAAAGTAAAACTTGATTTGCTGATAATATCACAAGTGTCAACACCGGTTTCAAATGCTACAGAATCACCGGAGTTAATACAACAATCTAA
>JAOZUR010000129.1 GCA_029938555.1 Candidatus Sabulitectum sp.
GGACGATATGTTATAAATGTAGGACAGATTATCATTGACTGTCCTTCCTGGGTTTGTAATTATTTCTTAGTCCAGATTGGATGTTTTAACAGAAAATAAAAACTAGGAGAATGGAGAAGTTTAGATATGTCAAAAATAATTGGAATTAATGGAAGTCCCAGGGTTGGATTCAATACAGAAGTTCTTGTAAAAAAAATACTTGAGGGAGCGGAAAAGGCTGGAGCAACCACTAAACTATTCAATGTGGATAGAATGGATATTAAACCTTGCAGAGGATGTATGGCTTGTAGAAAAGATGGCATTTGCTCAATCAAAGATGATATGACAGAAGTTCTTGCCGAGATAAAAAATTCAAATGCTATGGTTTTAGGTTCACCTGTATACATGCTTCAAATGACAGCTCAGGCAAAAACTTTTGTTGACAGGTTGTTCCCACTTATAAGAGGTGATTTTACTTCAGTATTAGATCCTGGAACAAAAGCCGCTTTAGTATTTACTCAGGGTCAACCTGATACAACTGCATTTAGTAGTTACTTTGAACACACTGAAAATATGTTCAAACATTTTGGATTTGATGTACAAAAAACTTTTGTAGCCGGAGGAACAGGTAAAAAAGGTGATGTTGAAAAACAGGAAGAATTAATGGATAAGGCAGCAATGCTTGGGGAAGAGTTAACTAACTAAGAAAGGTAATCAGGTGGCGGAAAAATTAATGGGTGTAAACAACAAAACTGATATATCTATAATTTTAGGTGGAATAAGACTTTCAGAAAGTTTTTATGCCATGAGTCACTGTTATGGCCCCTGGGGGTTTCGCAATCCTCCGGGAGCCGGTGCAATTTTCCATTATCTGGTCAAAGGTAAAGCTCTTGTTGAAACTGCAGATGGTCGTACTGTTACCATGGAAGAAGGGGATCTTGTTCTTCTGACTAAAGGATATAATCATGTTTTGAAAAGTGAGAAGGAAGCTCCCTTATTTACGTTAGAGTCGCTTGGTTATGAACGCACTGGACCAAATTCTACAAAAATGCAGATTGGAGAATGTGGGTCAGGTGACTTAACTGTTATGGTTTGTGGTGGTGTTATGTTTGAGCCGGTCTGGCATCCACTATTTGATTCTTTTCCGCGTATTATAAATTTTCGACATCTTGAGCAGAAAAATGCCGCCTGGAGCAAGGCTCTCGTTGACCTTATGGGGATGGAAGTATCCAGAGGGCTTCCAGGCAGTGAAGCAATAATTACACGATTGATAGAAGTTCTTGTAATTGGGGCAATAAGAGATTGGATGCTTTACAATGTAGACGATACTTCCGGGTGGATTATGGCTTTAAGAGACAACAATTTAGGGCATGCGCTTGCTTCAATGCATGACAAACCTGGGAAAAATTGGACAGTGGCTTCTCTTGCAGAAAAGGCAACAATGTCTCGAACTGCTTTCGCTGAAAGGTTTAACACTTTAACTGGTGTACCACCGATGCACTATTTGCTGAACTTAAGAATGCATATTGCCGGAGATATGCTTCGTAATACTAACTTTGGTATTGTAAAAATTTCTAAGGATATTGCTTATGGATCCGAAATTTCTTTTAGCAGAGCATTTAAAAAATATTGGGGTAAACCACCGGGAGCATATAGAAAACAACCGATTTTATCAAAATCTTTTAATTTTAGAGATACTAACTGAAAATTTGCCAAAGAAAACCCCCGTATAAATTACTAATGTGTAATGTTATACGGGGTATACTGAAAAATAGCTTAATTTAAAGTATGGCTAACTTGAAATGGCCATTCAGTGTAGGGAACTGCTGATATTCAGTTTCACCAATACCGCTAATTTCACCTAAAATGTATTCTTCTGTGATTTCGTTAATAACTATTGTGGTGCTGCCAATAGGGTTAATTCTGCCACTACTGTGGTAAAGTCCAATATTGGCGATTCTTCCAACTTCACCATCTTCACTTGTGTATTCTCCAACCTGAAGACCATCAGAAGCAACAATATAACAAGTTAAGATTAATCCATCTTCAGGAACTGTAGGAACACCTGTTGGAACACTCCAACCAAACTGAGGGTCTTCCTGAACTTCGTAAGTTGAAATAAGGAATTTTACACCAGAGCTAAGTCTGTCTTCAGCAAAAGCTGAGTTAACTTCCATAAGACCATCAAGATTAGGATAATCTTCGTCGCGATCAGTTCCTGCAATCATAATTTCATTGTCTGCAGGTTCTTCAACAACTTCTTCTTGCACATCAGCAACAACAGCAGCAGCATCTTCGGTGGTTTCTGCCTGTGGCTCTGGTGTAGCTTCACCGCAACCCACAACAAGTACGATCAGTAGACTTAACATTATGTATAATGTTTTCATTTTTTCTCACTCCTTTAAAGTGCGTTTTTGATTTGCCCCCCTCATAGGAAACAAGGTAATATATGATTGCAGTTCATCCTTCCATAGCCCCACTGTTTTAGCTGTGTGAGATGATTTATTCCAGTCTTGTTGTTTGGTAAAAGATAGGACACTATTCTCGAGGAAATAGTATTGTTATTGGCTTTAAGTTAATTGATTAAATGTCAATGAAATATGAAAGATCTGAGCTGTTCTTAAGCTTGACATGACCTTACTGAATCTATATTCTAAAATAACATTCTGGAGGTGTATTATCAAATTGATTATGGTTTCTATTTTGTTAGTCATTATTTGTTCTGCATCTTCTGCTGAGGTTTTATGGAATTGGGACTTTAGTGAACTTCCAGATGAATGGTCAGCAAATGAGTATTGGGATTTTTCTGATACCGGAGCTCGTTCTTATGTTTCAGCCACTACATCCGGACCGTACCATGTTACGCAATCTTCAGAAATGTTATCAGATACTTTAATAATACCACCTTCTGTTTCTATGATAACTGTTGTACTAACTAGCGAAATTGATTATGACGGCTGGTGGTCTACTGGAGAGTCAAGTTGTTACTTATGGGCAAGATTGGGAGTTGTTGGTGGGTCATTAACTACTCTCGAATTTGATAGTCATAGCTGGGGTTTTGATGGTTCTCATGGTGAGCCTATTTCAGCAGGAATAGAAATTCCAGTAAATGGTAATGATTTAATCTATCTGACATTTATGTCATAAGCGAGTTCAAGTTACGGAGCTTATGCGATGATGGATTGGTTAATTAGTGATGTTACTATTAGTGCAGGCATGTCATCACTTGAGAAATACAGCTGGGGCAAGATCAAAAGTTCTTTCTAA
>JAOZUR010000075.1:0-3358 GCA_029938555.1 Candidatus Sabulitectum sp.
CCCAGGATAGCTGCGCATTATACCGATACATTAAGTAGCTTGTAATCATCTGCTCATCTAAAGAAGTGTTACTGCTTGAAGAAGTGAAATAGGAATTAGAAAAGTCTCTAATGAGTTTAGAATTATCTAATTTTTTCAATGAAACCAGAACAGTAATCAGAATTGCTATTGACAAAATGAAAATTCGTATTAGCTTACCCATCGTTAAGTGATTGACCGAACGGTAAACAAGAAGGGAGAAAACAATGGCAGGAAGAACTGATCCAGAGGAAACCAGGCAGGAGATATTATCTGCAACGCTGAAATTGCTGTCAGAGAATAATTATTCTGGTATTAGTATGGGTACCATTGCTAAGGTATGCAAAATTACTAAACCAGCTATTTATTACCATTTCAAAAATAAGCAGGATCTGTTCGAGCAGTTGACTCTTTACATTATGGAAAAAGTCAATGGCATAGTTGCGGAGCATACAGAGTTATCAGCTCGGGTCAGGTTAACAGGAATTTGTGACAGCTTGTTTAAGGCAGCAGTACAATCACCGTATGTGGTTAGTGCATACCTTACCATGATAACAGATCCAGGTTTTAAATATCTACATGAGGTTGAAGAGTTTATAGCTCAGTTTGACCAGTTGAATGTTGCAATAATTCAGATAATTAAAAGAGGAATTAGTAGTGGGGAAGTAAACCCGGACATAGATCCTGAAGTCACCGCCAGAATTTACCAGAGCACCATTCTGGGTTTTCTGGAAAACAGCATTTTTCAGCAGAAAAGCAGTTTGCCAACACCATCACTGTTGGTCAATTTACTTTTCAGTGGAATAGAACACCGATAAAAGAAAGCCGATAAATAAGATGAAGATAACCAAAATAATGTCAGCAACAATTCCATTTCTACTTGTGCTTACGGGATGTTCAACCCCAGAAGCACCGGTTGAAGAAGTTACAGTGGTAAGAACTACAACAGTTCAACCTTCTCCTATCACCCGCGAGATATATGCAGTAGCGCGGCTTGAGGGGGAAGATGAGGCAATAATTGTTCCAGCAGTCGGGGGCAGAATAGAGGCTGTGCTTGTACGCGAAGGTGAAGCAGTAAATACCGGAGACCCATTGGTAAGGTTAATCACCGATGAGCAGATTAGTGCAGGTACAACCGCCGCTGTGGCAGGAATTAATGCGGCCAGGGCAAATGCCGAGAATTCTCAGCGTACACTTACCAGATTGACTTCTTTGTATTCCGCCGGTGCAGTAAGCGAACAGCAGCTGGATGGAGCCTCTGCCATGTCTTTGGCAGCCAATGCCCAGCTGGTACAGGCTCAGGCTATGTATCACCAGGCTAGTAGTGTGGCAGATAACAGTTACATTGCTGCTCCTTTCTCCGGTACTATTGGCAGAATATGGGCACGAGAGGGTAACATGGCCGGTGGGGGTAATCCTTTGCTGAGCATTGCTGACGGTTCTTCAATAATAGCTAAGGTATTATTGCCAGAGCGATACATTGGTGATTTGCAAGCAGACCTTCCAGCCCGAGCTGCACTTACTGTGAATAATCAGACTAGTTATCCCGGCACGGTGATTGCTGCTGCAAGGTCAGTTGATCCGGTTTCTGGAATGGTGGCGGTAGAGGTACGGTTCCCCAATGAAGATCAATCATTGATGCCTGGTATGTCTGCAAGAATTGCCATAGGTATTCAAACATCACCAGCAGCTCTTTCTGTTCGGGAGATGACTTTAAGACGCACATCTTCAGGTTATGAACTCGCTTTGCTTGAAGACGGAATGGTGAAAATTGTTCCGGTTCAAACAGGCATCACCAGTTTGGGAATGGTGGAGATCACTGAAGGACTTAATTCTGGTGATGTTGTTATTACTCAGGGGCAGGTAGGAGTAACCCATGGTCAGATAGTTCAGGAGGTTTCAGAATGAAACTGCCAGAGCTTGCAGTACGAAGGAAAACAACATTCCTTATGATTTTTATACTAATGCTTGGTCTTGGTGTTTTTGGTTTTAATCAACTTGGTCTTGACCTGTTTCCATCTCTTTCTTTGCCTCAGATACTGGTAATGACCCCAATGCCCGGGGCAGGGCCTGAAGAAATAGAATCACTTGTAACTGCAGTGGTAGAAGAATCGGCTTCAAAGGTAAACCGAGTAAATCATATTGTTTCATCTTCAGTTGCAAATCTTTCTATTGTGGTGGTTGAATTTTCATGGGGCACAGACATGGACCAGGCGGAAATAGACCTGAGAAATGCTCTGGATTATCAGGCCTCACAGTTTCCTGATGATGCTGATGATCCACTGGTAATGCCCATTGATCCCAGCTTGGCCCCTGCAATGCTAATTACACTTTCAAGTGATGCATTAAATGATGTGGACTTGCGGAGAATAGCAGAGGACGAGATTGAACCAATGTTAACCAGGGTTGATGGTGTTGGATCTTGTGAGGTGCATGGCGGGTTGAGTCGACAGATTAATGTGGATGTTGATCCTGCCCTTCTGGCCAGGCATAACATTGGCATATCTCAGGTGGCAGCAGCTCTTGCACCAATAAGAAACAACATACCTGCAGGAGATATGGATTTTGGTGGCAGGAATTTCATTCTTAAAGTAGAGTCGGCATTCCATAATCTTGCCGAGATTGAGAATACAGTCGTAGGGTATCATGATGGCACCCCAATACATGTTTGTGATGTTGCAACAGTAACTGATGATACAAACGAGACAAATGTTGTGATAAATGTAAATGGCCAGAATACTGTTCTTATGATGGTCATGAGGCGTAATGATGCAAACACTGTTGAGGTATGTAACAGCCTGACGGCAGAGCTGGAAAACATTAACAATACTTATGGCAATACTGTTACTGCAGGCATTATCTACGATCAGTCAACTTTCATAAAAGGTTCAGTAAGCAATCTAAGGAATACGGGAATACAGGCAATTATCATTGCAGTACTTGTTTTATTGTTTTTCCTTCGTTCTGCAAAAAGTGCTGGTGCAGTAGGACTTTCCATACCACTTTCAATAATGCTTACATTTCCGGTAATGGCTCTTTTAGATATTAACTTAAATCTGGTTTCAATGGCAGGGCTGGCACTTGCAGTTGGAATGCTGGTTGATAACTCAATAGTGGTATTAGAGAATATTATTCGACACCGTGAAGAGCTGAATGAAGACCCTGTGACAGCGGCAATTAACGGCGCAAGCGAGGTAGGCATGGCCATTGGCGCCTCTACACTTACCACTCTTGCTGTATTCATACCAATAATGCTTGTGCCAGGTTTAGCTGGTCAGATTTTTCATGACCTGTCTGTAACTGTAAGCTCTACACTTATTGTATCTCTGTTTGTGGCTCT
>JAOZUR010000075.1:3458-10006 GCA_029938555.1 Candidatus Sabulitectum sp.
AGTAACAGAATTAAAAAGCTTCTAGATAATCTGGATGAGAAATACACAAAAACCCTAACAAAAAGCCTGAAGAGGAAAAAAACCATCATAACCGCAGCAACTTTGCTTTTTCTTTTATCAGTAGCTGCAACCAGGTTCCTGCCTACGGAGTTCATACCGGCAATGGATAATGGAATGACCCAGTTTATAGTGTATAGATCAACAGGTACAGAGCTGGCCTCCACCGATAGCACAATGGTTTTGATAGCAGCAGAGCTAACAGCAGTTCTACCAGCAGAGGATGTAGAGCATATCTATTACAGGTCAGGTTCAGACGGAGGGCTTTCTGATATCTCCGGTGCATCTGGCCCTAACGAAGCAGAGTTGCTTGTTAAACTTGTACCATCCTACCAGAGAGACACTTCAAAAGAGCAGTATGAACAGATAATCAGAGAGATTCTTTCAAAATACCCTGATGTGGAATATGAAAGAAATGATCAGATTTCAGCAGCACTGCAAGGTGGTGCCGCTGTTGTAATAAATGTTTATGGAGAAGACATCAATGAGCTTCGTACAATAGGTGAGGACCTGGCAAAACAACTGAATGAAATAGATGGAATTGAAGAGTCTAGATCTTCTTTGTCAGACCAGGTATCACAACTGGCATTCGTTCCAGACTACAACATGCTTTCTCTTAGAGCTGCTTCACCGGCACTGCTTGGTTACGAGGCAAACCTTGCTTTCATGGGCAGCAACGTTACCGTATTCAGAGAGGGTGATAAAGAGTACAATGTGAACTTGAGATATGCCGCCAACTACAGAGCAAACCGAGAAGATATTGGTGGAGCCATATTAAATGGTTTACCCATAGATGGATGGGGCACTGTGGAAGAATCACTGATACCTAAAGCCATAACCAGACGCGACCAGCACCGAGTTGTTACCGTTACCTGCGGTTTATCCGGCAGAACCACCGGGGAAGTTGCCCCTGATGTGGAAAACCTTTTAAACAACTTTGACCTTAAAGGCAACCGTTATGAGATAAGCGGACAGATAGCAGATCAGAAAGAAACCTTCAAGTGGCTTATCATATCTCTTATAGCAGCTTCAATACTTGTTTACATGGTAATGGCAAGTCAGTTTGAATCTCTTTTGGACCCTTTCATAATAATACTCACAGTACCAATGGCATTCACCGGAGCAATACTCATGCTACTGGTAACCCATACCAGCCTATCAGCATTATCATTCGTGGGAATAATCATGCTGGCAGGAATAGTGGTAAACAACGGCATAGTTCTTGTGGACTACGCCAACCAGTTACACAGCAAAGGTAAAACAGCAATTGAAGCCATAATAACCGCAGGCAGAACCAGACTAAGACCAATACTAATGACAGCAACCACAACCATTCTTGCAATGATACCACTGGCAACCGGCACCGGTGAAGGCGGACAGCTTTATGCCCCAATGGCCCGAGCAGTCATCGGCGGCCTTACCATAGCCACCTTCCTTACCCTGTTTGTTGTGCCCAGCTTATACCTGGTGTTTAGGAAAGAGAAGTAAGAAAAAAAGAAAAAGGGGTTGCTAAAAGCGGCCCCTTTAGCTTTTTCGGCACACAAAAAAACAAAAAGGTGGAGTTGGTGTATACAAATGAAACAACCATATCTTTTTATATATCAATACTTTATGCGAATAAGAGCAAGGGTTTGTAGTAAACTCGTATTAGATTTTTGCCCAAAGATGACAGAGTAATTCATTAATTTCATGGTAGTTACTTTTAAAAATGTTAATTTATGTAAGAGTTTCTCTCATTTTAAGAGCAAGGTCATTTAGGGAATAAGGTTTATGAACAAATCCCATTGCTTTTTCTGCAAGTTTGTCTCTGTTCACGTCGAACTCTGAGTGGCCGCTTAGAATAAGCACTTTAACTTGTGGATCTAGTTTAAGAAGCTCTTCAAGACATCTGTATCCACCCATACCAGGCATATTCAAATCCAGGAGAATAAGGTCAACTTTTTTCAGATCGGAAAAAACTTCCAGTGCTTGCTCTCCGCTTGAAGCTGTATAAACAACATATCCCAGTAACTCAAGGAACTCTTTTGACTGTTGTGCAATTTCTGGCTCATCATCCACTACAAGTATGGTTTTCCCATCTTTTACCGGTTCAGGGTCTAGGTTTTGAACATGAGGAAAAGGTAATTTTTCATTTTTAGCAGCTGGTAAAAGAATCTCAAAAGTTGTTCCAACACCCTCAGAACTACTACAGGTAATAGAGCCCCCAAGACTTTTAACAATTCCGTACACAGAGGCAAGGCCAAGACCTGTTCCCTTGCCCTGTTCTTTGGTGGTGAAAAAAGGATTAAAAATTTTGTTCTGTACTTGTTTGCTCATTCCGCAGCCAGTATCCTGTACCGACAAAGTAACAAATTTGCCTGAAATAGAGTCACCAGTTTCAGGTAGAATGTAATTATCGAGATCTGTTGAAAAGGTTGAAATAGTAAGCGTACCACCACTGGGCATAGCATCAGTAGCGTTGTTTGCAAGATTAAAGATAATCTGCTCTAGGTGTGCTGGGTCAGCAAGAACCGGGCTAAGGTTTTTTTCGAAATTCAGCTCTATCTCAATCATTTTTGGGATTGCATGGTTCAAAATATTCACTGCAGTAGCAACTTCATTGTTAACATCAATTACAACCAATTTAAATTCAATATTTCTGCTAAAAGCCATCAGCTTGGAAATCAGAGCAGCAGCTCTTTTACTTGCTCCAACTATAAGTTCGAGCTCTTCAAGATTAACATTAGATTGAGTTTTCCTTTGTAAAAGTAACTGGGCGTGTCCTTGTATTACCTGAAGAATGTTGTTAAAATCATGTGCAATGCCTCCTGATAGGGTGCCAAGAGCCTCCATTTTCTCAGAGTGCTGCAGTCTATTTGCCTGTTCGATAAGAGCTTCTTGAGCGTTTTCCAGGCTTGCTATTTTTTTATTAAGTTTTTTCCTCAGATACACCGTGATAATGAAAAGAGAAATAAGCAGAGCCGCTACAAAAAGTATGACAATTCGCAGTGTCTGAAGCAATCGAGGGCTAAACAATTGGGTGGGCCGCATTGATATCCACTTGTCCTGGAGGAAATTTAAGTGTTCATTTGGAATGTTAGCTAGAGCCTTCTGGACTGCGCTGAAAAGAAGTGGATACTTTCTGCTTACTCCTATACTCCACTCAAAATAGTATTCAGTAGTTCCTGCCACCCTGAGGTTAGACAATCCTTCCTGATTGGCATAATAGGCGGCCACAGCAAGGTTTTCTACAAAAGCATCCATCTCACCGAAAGCGACTGCACGCAATCCTTCGGGAACATTCCACATAGGGAAAATAGTTATAGAACTGTCAGCAGATTCTCTTATATAATCCTCTGTTGCATATCCTGAAACTACAGCAACTCTTAGTCCGATGAGACTTTCTAGAGTATATGATTCTGTTTTGGAATTGGCGGTGATGATTACAACTGGTGCTCTGGCATAAGGCACGGTGAAGAAAGAATATTTTTCCCGCTCTTCTGTTCGAACAATAGTTGGCGCTACAGCACATTCTCCTTCTTCAAGAGCTAGCAGATGCATATTCCAATCACTGCAAGATTGTTTGATAAATTTAATATCGAGTTGTTCTTCTACTGCAACGATAACATCTGCTCCAAGCCCTATGAATTCTCCATTTTCATCAGCGAACTCAATTGGCGGAAAATCTGGGTTGTAATAAAGTGTTAACTTATCGGGGTTTTCATCTAGCCATGCTCTTTCCTCAATGGTTAGAGATAGCTTGTTTGACTCACCAGAAAAAAGTGGAACGAACAACCACAGAAGAACAAGAAAAGAGATAAAAATAGTTACCAAAAGAGCAAGTGTTTTCTTGGATTTCTCAAGTGTGGGAAAAACCCGCTTCTCCGTCAAAGAGTAGCCCCCTTTTTATGTCTATTGGATATTTCTTGAAACTCTTTAAGGAACAATAGATTATTTATAACCCACGGTCAATACTGAAGTAAAAGCATCACAGTTCTTTGCAAATCCTCATGTATGGCAAGATAGGGTGAGATTGTTAGATCTTGTCATGTATTACGATATACTGAGAGAAGAAATAATGCAAATTACAAATCCGCTATGAGAGAAAGCAGTTCTTGAAAAACTTGCTATAGACTGGTTCATTACAGAGCAGCATTCGATTTGATGCAGGAAGAGCCAGCAGAAGCATGCCATTAACTGGTTCTTCTGCCGGCGTAAGTATGCTTGCAGTGTTAAGCTATCGTGTAAAACAACAGATGTTGCTCTATTGAATGCTATTTTAGTTGCTTAATTAAACCTGCTGCATTTGTAGTTTGCCATTCAGCTGAAACTTTTCCATCTGTTATCTCTCTGATAAATTGACCTGTTGCAGTTACTCTTCTGCTGGTTGCAGGAATACCAAAAAAATCACCGGAATTTGTCATCAAATTTGTGTAGTCTATTGCAACCAGGTTATTTTCTGCAATTACTCTGTGGAATTGCATATCCATTTCAGTCATAGCACTGCAGAGTACATTTTTCATAAATCCGATATACTGCTGTTTGTTTATCGCAGGGGCGCCGTCGCCCACATAGGTAAAGTCGTCTGCAAGTAATTCCTCAACCTTATCCCAGTCACCATTCATTATTGCCCTTGATACATTTAAGGCTATCTCTTTGTTCTGTTCTAGCATTTGTGATCTCCTTTCGATCTGTTTATTGCTTTTGCCGAACATATTTTATAGTATAGAATAGTCAAGTACTTACCAGAAAGTGCTATAGTACCCAAAAAGAAACTAAGGAACTAATATGACAAGTAATCAGCAATATTTCTGTCCGGTAACAGCTGCGATCTCTGTGATAGGGGGTAAGTGGAAGTCTATAATTATGTGGATTCTGTTTCAGGGCACCAGACGATTCGGAGAAATGAAAAAAATGATTCCAGGGATTACTTCAAAGATGCTTACACAGCAGTTAAGAGAGCTGGAGAAAGACGGCATTGTTAACAGAAAAGTTTATCCTGTTGTCCCACCCAAAGTTGAGTATTCGCTAACTGATTATGGTAGAACCCTTGGCCCTGTTCTGAAAGCCATTGCCGCTTGGGGTAACATCCATATGAAACCCCAGTGACGGTACGGTTAGAATAACAATACTTTTTCATGTCAGTTTGCAATCAGCATTTATAACATTCTGTTAAGCAAATAGCATTTGCTTCATTGATGATTAAGTGTATAGACAAAGCTACACCAAATAAGTGTATAGACTTGACTACAAATGTTTGCAATATCCATTAAGCAACTATCTCACTAGTGTACGGATGAAATCCTCCAAAGCATTACATACGGATGGAAGAGATATTCTGGTCTGATCAGACCCAAGAAGAGCAGTTTCGAGGGGTTCGCTGAGGAATCCGGGCAGGCTTGGTATCTTGTCCTACAATCTTTTTGCAGCATCTTTGTATCCAAGTTCTTCGAACATTGATATCAGAATGGCCAGTTTGAGGAAATCAGTGCAACTGCAATATCTATTTTTGAATAGCAATCTGTGTGGCCTGGTATAGCATGGAATCTCCAAAGTAAAACAGGGTAGATAAACGAAAGGGGAATTTTTGTTACATTCATTACTACAATCCTGTGAATTCCACAATATCATTTCAGTGGAAAAATTAGATGATATTTTTGGTATATAGACTGTATGTAATGACCCTTGAGTTGAATCAGACTATCATGGGTTCCAGTTTCAACAACAGCATCAAATATCTTATCTACATGGCGTACTGTAGAAAGACGGTGTGTTATGATTGTGGCGGTTCTGTTGTTGCTTAACCTGAACATGGCTTCTTGAATAAGACTTTCAGATTTATTATCAAGAGACGAGAGGAATTTCCACTTTGTTTTATAGGTATATATTTTGGGATTGACACAGTAGTATGATACTGCTAATATAAATGTAGGAGTAAACGGGAAGGATAGAACATGGAGAGAATCTTTAAGGAAAAAAAAGCAACGCAGGCTGCTGTATTTCTCTTAGATAAACATGGTGGGGCAATGTCTTACATGAAATTAATCAAACTTCTTTATCTTGTAGACAGAAAAACTTTGCTTAAATTTGGACATTCCATTTCAAATGACATCTATTTTTCTCTTGATCATGGCCCTATTCTTAGCAAGATTTTAGATATTATTAACGAAGGTTCTTGGAATGGTGTTGGGGACTATTGGATTTCTTATATAACAAAACCTATTGGTTACGATGTTCTTCTTAGAGATACTAAATGTTCAATGGATGAACTGTCAGAAGCAGAACTTGAAGTTCTTTCTGAAGTTTTTATCGAGCATGGGCATAAGGATAAATGGGAATTAGTCGATTGGATGCACACGCACATCCCCGAATGGCAAGACCCTAGTGGTTCTCGTTCGCCTATTTCTTATTCAGATATTTTTGTGGCCGAGGAAAGAAATCCCACCGAAGCAGTTGATATTGAAAAGAACCTTAGTCATGTTGCTTTTCTTGATAGGTTGATTGCTCTTTAG
>JAOZUR010000075.1:10106-11531 GCA_029938555.1 Candidatus Sabulitectum sp.
GGCTTCTTTATTAGTTAGTAATTCAAAAACAACTTCCTGTTAAAGATAGGTTAAGTTTTATGGTTTTCTGCAGATTGCTCTGAAATCAACAATCTCCTCAATATCTTCATCTTCATGTATTTCAATTTGCTCAATTATGAAGCCTGACTGTTTTAACTCATTTTCAAGATCCGAGATGCTTCTTACCCTTCGTGTACATATCCAGTATTTACCCTCAAATTCAACTTTTTCATAAGGATAATTCTCTTCCACATTGTTCCATATTATTCCATTCTCATCGACTCGCCCTGGATGTGGCCAATCAGAAGAGCTTTCCTTGCTCATGGTATCTACAATGAAGTATCCACCCTTTTTCAGAAGTTTAAGAACATTGGTTAATGCAGCATGCCGGTCAGAGTCATAAGTAATGCATGCAGTGTCCATCAATAATAATATCGTAAGTACCAGAGTTGATTTTAGATATAGCACAAATATCATTCACAGAGTAATTAATATTCAGGTTTCTTTTTTTTGCATTAACCCGGGCAATTTCTATAGCAGTTTCTGAAACATCAAAACCATCTACATCGTAACCCCGCTTAGCCAGCAAGCAGGATGCAGGCCCGGTGCCACTCCTATCTCTAATACTTTGGCATTAGCTACAGGTTATATTTTGATCTAAAACACTCTCCAGATATTCCTTCATCTCGAAGTTTTCAAAAGTCTCAGTACTTTTTTTCGATTCCCCCCAGAAGGAAAAGTTTTTTGCCTTTGATTTTTTGTAGGCTTCCTCATGGCTTTCATAATACTTCATTGTGAATTCTCTCTGCAACGATTGAGTACTGTACAAATTCTCTTGTCAGAGTTTCAGGCAAGATCTATTATGATGCTAAGTTTAAACATACACAGTATCACCTTTTAGTTAATACGCACTATCCGGCAGCTGTCTGTGAAATCCTCTGCAGACATTTGAAGCACATAAATGCCAGGAGGTAAATCTGGTAGTTCTAACTGATGGATACCGGGGAAGTATTCTTCTGGTTGCAGCTCAAAACATTTTCTTCCCGACAAATCAAATACGCTGAATTGAACCTCAGCCACACATGGAAGGGAGAATCCAACAGAGCAGTTTCCAGAGGAGGGGTTCAGGGTTGGGCCAAGAAGAGCAAATATTTCTGGAGTCTCTTCTACTCCAACATAATACCAGTTTACATTCAGACGATTTAACTGTGGTGTCACTTGTGGGTCTGCTGTGGTAAGAACAACCTTGTACTGAATATATTGGGTACCGGCAAGCATGCCGGTAATATTGATAGGGGGAACAAGTGGCCCCAACCAATCACCCATGTTGTTCCAGTCATCAGAGGCTCTTAGGTAATAGGTTATTGAAGTTCCCTGAGGTTTAACATCATCCACGTAAAAATAGGTGTATTCTATATTGGCTAG
>JAOZUR010000076.1 GCA_029938555.1 Candidatus Sabulitectum sp.
TTTCCATAATAATTATATTTGTCGTTGTATTTTTTAGCCAAATAGCCTTGGCTGATGCAGCTTTTTCTAGAACATACTCTGGTTTTGAAACTAATGGTGTGCAGGCAGTAATATCTGATAATGGATACTATATCTCTTGTATAGATAGAACACAGACCCACTTCGGCATTATGTGGTTAATAAGAACAGATATGGATGGAAATACCCTTTGGGTCAAACCATTTTATGAAAACTATAACGAATCTCGAGATATAGAGAGTGGTGCTTACCTTCTAACAACATCAGATGATGGTTGCATTATTGCAGGGTACAGTGAACCTAGGGCTACAGGTGCAAATACCGACGTATGCCTTGTTAAGGTAGATTTAAATGGAATGATTGAATGGGAGATAATTTACGGAGAAAATGATGATAATGTTTATCAGACAACAGGTATAGCAAGTTCTGAAAATGAGTTTCTTGTGGCGTTTAGTCACTACTACACGAATTCTTTTTTTGTTAAATATGATTATTTGGGCAATTTCTTATGGCAGTCAGAGCCACTGAAAGAAGATTATTATATAGAAGCAATCACCTCTGGTTTAAATGATTCATTTGTTGCCACAGGGAAAACAGGTTACGGACTGGAAAGCTGGATTTTAAAAATAGACAACTCGAATGAAATGGAATACATCAATTTACCGGAAACTAGCAGAATTGGTTATTCAGTTTCAATGGTTGTAATCCCTGATAGTGGGTATGCAATTTGTGGAGAAACAGAAAACAATGAAGCGTTTCTAACAATAATTGACCTACAGGGAAATGAAATCTGGAATTACACCTCTGAACATGAAAATACAAGCAGGGCAACAGATATTACAGTTACTGCAAATGGAATGTTCGCACTAACAGGAGTAGATCGTATAAACAACCATACAACTGGCTGGCTTGCTCTTTTTGATAAAACAGGAGATCTTCAATGGAAGAGAAGTTACACATCTTCAGATTTCACAGCCATTAAATCTGTAGAGCAGCTTAATGATGGTGGATTTGTTCTTTGTGGAACAACAAGCTTAGATAATAATAGTAGTGCTTGGTTTGTTCGAACAGACGAATTTGGGTTGATTTTTGGGGCAGAAGAATTTCCGAATTTAGCCACAGAGAATGTTGAATTAAAGAGTTTTTAAAATACACAAACTCTTTTGGTTTACCGACAAAGCATTTTCTGTTATTTTACTATCCTTAATACATACAAGTGATTTGAAAGGTAGATTGAATGAGGATAGCAGATATTTATAAGGAAAAACAAGACCCGATTCTTTCCCTAGAGGTATTTCCCCCTAAACCAGGACTTAGCCTTAAAACAGTGTTCAGAACTCTCGATGGTCTTTGTGATCTTAATCCGTCGTTTGTCAGTGTTACTTACGCATCCCAGGGAGAATCTACCAATAGAACTGTAGAAATTGCATCCCGAGTTCGAAAAGATTACTCATGTGAGTCCCTTGCTCACATGACATGTATAGGGCATTCTAGGGATGAAGTAGCATCCGTGCTTGATAAGTTGGAAGCCAGTGGCATTAATAATATTCTAGCTCTCAGGGGGGATATTCCAGAAAAGTTTAATAACAGCAAACAAGATTACCATTATGCAAGTGAACTTATCGCAGAAATCGCATCTCAAAGAAGTTTTTGCATAGGAGCTGCAGCTTATCCAGAGGGTCATATTGAGTCCAAAAGGATCAGCCATGATTTAGATAATCTAAAGCGTAAAGTAAATGCTGGAGCAGAATTTCTTATTACCCAGTTGTTTTTTGATAATAGAATTTTTTATGATTTCCAGGAAAGAATGTCATACAGAAATATAGATGTGCCGCTGGTAGCAGGAATCATGCCAATTTTAAATTACAAGCAGATTAAAAGAATACTTATGATGTGTGAAGTTTCCATTCCAGCTAAACTACTGAATTTGTTTGACAAGTATTCTGATCATCCTGCAGATCTTGCAAAAGCAGGTGTTGATTATGCAATTGAGCAGATCTCTGATCTTGCCAAAGAAGGTGTAGATGGCATTCATCTTTATACTATGAACCGAGTTTCTCAAGTGCGTGAAATAGTTTTTCAATCTAATCTTCGAGACCCAGAATGAGTGACATTCAGTTCGTTATTCCTACTCTTAAGCAAGTCTTATGGCGATCTGGTTGCCCTCCTCACGAAGCAGGAACTGAAATTGAAAACCGAGCAAAACAAGCGCTTAGAGTTATAAACGAACATAATTCTCAGATAATTTACCGTACTGTTTTTTTTCCAGTAGGTGAACATCCCGATTTCCTTCAAGGAATCTGGTCAGATAAATTGATTTCTGTTTCATTAACATCTCTGGGAACTGAAATAGATAAATTATTAGATGGACCTGCTGGGCTTGACAGATTTATGCTAGATTCTGCAGCTTCGGTTGCTGTGGAATCTTACATGAAAACACTTCAAGCATTTTTGGCAAAAAAGATGAATATGATCCCAACAAAAAGAATAGCACCAGGTTACGGTGATTTTCCCATCAGCGTGCAGAAAAATATAATAAAACTGTTTCCGGATTCCGGAGTAACATGTAATGATAGCTATATGCTCACACCTGTAAAAAGTATGACTGGAGTAACAGGATGGATTTTGCAAAACAACTAAGAAACCTTCTCTCTGAAAGAATCGTTTTTCTTGACGGTGCAATGGGCACAATGCTGATGAATAGAGGAATGCCAGCAGGGGTTTCTACAGAAGTATGGGCTTCTCAACATCCTGCTGATCTTTCAGCTGTACACAAATCTTACATTAGCGCAGGAAGTGATATAATTCTTGCGTGTACTTTTGGAGGAAGCCAGATCAAACTTGGTTCAGAAACAGCTAAAATCAATCAAATACTTGCAGAAACTGCAATAAATTCATCAAATGGAAAAACCATTGTTGCAGCCAGCATAGGCCCTTCAGGAGAAATGATTCGCCCAGTAGGAAATGCTGAATGGATGGACATTTACCAGAGCTACTTAGTGCAGACAAAAGCATTAGCTGAAACCGGAATAAATGTATTTTTCCTTGAAACATTCACAGATCCAAGGGAGCTGAAAGCTGCAATACTGGCAACTCGTGATGCTAGCCCAGACGGGTTTATAAGCAGCCATCTTACCTTTTCTGATAATGGCAGAAGTGGAGCTGGAACTTCCCCAACTGCCCTTGCTTTATTGGGCAACCAGCTGGCCGTTGATGCCATCGGCGCAAATTGCTCAACCGGCCCTGAAGGTTTATTGCCGGTAATCAATGAAATGGTTAGGTTTTCCAACAAATACATAACCGTTGAGCCCAATGCAGGGTTGCCAAACCCACAGGGTAATTATGATATGTCCCCAGATCAGTTTGCATCTGCAACAGAAGAAATGGCATGGGCTGGTGCTGGTATTATGGGTGGTTGTTGTGGTACAACCCCTGAACACATCACTTCTTTAAAACAAGCAGTTGGTTTTAGATCTATAGAAAAGGTGCAAAAGCAAGATCTTGTTGCATTTACCTCAGTTGATTCTATTGTGCCAATTGGTGGTGCTATGCTCATGGTTGGTGAATCAATTAATCCCACAGGGCGAAAAGAACTTAAAAAAGCAATTCGAAAAGGTGATTCAGACCATGTAATCTCAATGGCCAAAATTCAGGAAAAAGCAGATTTGCTTGATATTAATCTTGGTCTTGAGCGCCTTGTTCCACCGGGACTTTTAGACAGAGTTTTCGCAGGGCTTTGTTTAGGCGCTCCTTTATCTGTAGATCTTTCTTCTCCTGAGAACATCGAAGCAGCATTTAATCAGATAGGTGGTATCGGCCTGCTGAATTCTCTTATGGCCACAGAAAAACACATCTCTGAAAGGGTGGGAATATTGCTGCGCCATGGAGGATATGCTGTATTGTTACCAATAGATGAAAATGGTCTTGCTGAAACCCCGGAAGAGCGACTTGTTGTGATAAAAAAAGGCATAACAATACTTGAGAAATACGGCTTTTCACGGAACAGAGTTTTTGCGGATCCTATTGTAAAAGCCATTGCAACAGGAGCTGATCCTGATGTTACTTTGAGAACTCTTGAATTGTTTAAAAAGGAAGGAATCTTAACAATTGCAGGGGTTTCAAATGTATCTCATGGGTTACCTCACAGATCTGGTATCAATGGTGCTTTCCTTTCAAATCTCATTGTAAAAGGGCTTGATGCTGGAATTGTGAATGTCCTTGATTCTTTCACTGCTGGAATTACCGCAGGTGCTGCTGCTCTTTGTGGAAGAGTAAACCCAGCTGATATTGAGATACCAGATGAAGAACAGTTAGAAGCACCTGACGAAGAGGCTTTATTAAGAAAGGCACTTCTTACAGGCGATACAGCCAAAGCAAAACAGCTTGCAGTAACCTTACTTGAATCAGATAAAAAAGCTTCTGATATTGTTGATGAGTGCCTTGCTCCGGCCATGGATAAGCTTGGAAGTCTTTATTCCAGAAAAAAACTTTTCCTACCTCATCTTATTGCTGGCGCTGAAGCAGCCAAAGCTTTGATGAGCATTCTGAAACCGTTCATGGAGTCAAGCAAAGAAAACAGCAAGGGTACAATTGTTCTGGCAACAGTAAAAGGTGATATTCATGATATTGGTAAAAACCTTGTTTCTTTATTTCTTGCAAATGCCGGCTTTCAAGTAATTGATTTGGGCAAGGACATTTCTTCTGAAGATATCATTCAAGCTGTAAAAACCCATAACGCGCATGCAGTAGGGCTTTCCGCCTTGATGAGCACAACAGCAACAAGAATGGAAGAAGTTATTCATCTTCTTGAGTTGAATAATCTTAAAATTCCAGTGCTGATTGGTGGCGCCGTGGTAACAAAGGAGTTTGCTTCACAGATTGGTGCCTTTTATGCAAAAGATGCGTATTCCGCTGTGGAATCCGCCGGGGAAATGCTGAAGTAACAATCTACCATAGTTTTGCACACTGTAAGCAAATAGCTTTACAAATTATACAGACAATAAAAGGAAGATTCTTTTTATTACTGGAAGCATATTTGGGGTTTGTGTATTTTAACCTGTTGAGTACCATGCTGTTATGGGTAGGCAGACACACAATAAAAAGTTATTACTAAAGCTTTCATTTTGATGTTTTTTTCCTGTGCATTACTTTGTGCACAACTTCCAACTGTATGGCTTACAGTAAAAAAGAATTGACAGTGACAGGTATTTTTAGCAGAATTCATAGACAGAAATTTTAACTCCACCAGAAAGGTAGAACTAATGATTTTTCTTACAATTGTTTTGTTACTTGGCTCTCTTGATCCCATGGATATTAACGCAGGTGATTTTCTTGATTCGAATCCAGGTGAATTACTTGATCAAGGGAATGAGGCTTATGAAAATGGAGATTATTTAACTGCTGCTACTGAATACCTTAACTCTCTTGTTATTGATCCATCAAACTCAAATACCATGTACAATCTTGCATGCTGTTATGGTCTTTTGGGTGAAGATGAATTTGCTACAATGTATTTAAGAAGAGCATACAGGGCTGGATTTACAGACCTAGCCCATATCAATTGGGATCCGGATTTTGATTCTGTAAGGGATTTACCTGTGTTTTCCAATTTTTTAGACAGCCTTAATACAGCTGTTGAAGAACAGACAAATCAATTGGGCGAGCTTCACTGGTTTGATACTGTTGAGTCTTTTTACTATCGGGTGAATTTCCCAGAAGGTTTTAATCCACCAGATGCGGTTCCTGTAGTTATTGGTCTTCATGGACTTGGAAGCTCCCCTGATAACTTCATGCAAGTGTGGGAAATGATAGATAATCCTAATTTTATCTATGTTGTACCCCAGGCTCCCTATCCAATAGGTGATGATGCTTTTTCATGGTACAGAGGTGAACATGATTCAGAGCAATGGGGCCATAGCCTTCTTCTTGCCGGTGATTATGTACTTGCTCTTGTGGAACAAATTAAACTCGAATATCCTGTTTCAGATGTTTACTTGTTTGGTTTTTCACAAGGTGCTTGCCTAGCACTGTATACTGGTATTGTGGAACCTGAGTTATTTGAAGCTGTGATCTGTGGTTCAGGTTGGTTAGCTGAGGACTTTATTTCCGGTGATCAGCTGTATAATTCTTCTGACATGAAAATTGAGTTAATACATTCACCTGAAGATCTAGGTGTTCCATTCCAGGCAGCCCAAAGGGCAGTTTCCGTTCTTTCAGCAGCAGGATGGAATGTGGAGTTGAATCAGGTTTCTGGTGGTCATCTTGTGGATATGCAAGAACTTAATTCAATTCTATCAGAATTGGGTCTTGCTGGAGACGAATAAGAAATTTTTTAGTTGAGTTGTTCATAAAAAAAAGAGCCTCATTACGAGGCTCTTTTAATATTTAACACAAAAACTGTGAACTAGAAGGTTGCTTTAATAGCACCCCATGTATGCTGCTGAAGAGCCTGAGCAAAGTTTGCGCTAACTTCGATTAAATCAGTGCGACCCCAAGCCTGATCTGAATCCCATACGCCTTCGTACCAAGACCAGGTATCAACTCCATTGAAATCAACCTGTCCACCGATACCAGTGTTATCGTAACCAACACAGAAGTAAGCGCCATCAGCGATTACAACGTTTTCAGCTGATACATCAACATAAGTATATGTGTCATAGGTATCAGGACTTGGATCAACAGGAGTAAAAGCACCAAAATTATCTGCGGTTGAAGCTTCACCTGTTGGAGCGTTTAAACCACCAACATCTGTCCATACAACCCATCCGTAATCACCAGTTGCAGGTCCACCACAAGGGAAACCTAATTCAACAAGTGTAATTTCCTGACCAGAGTCGTTTAAAATCGAAACAATAAACCATTCGCCCCAGCCATCAGCTGAGCCACCTGTTGTGGGTACGGTGCCCATGGCTCCGCCTGAGTTGTACTCAAAATCAGCAGCGCCAGCTGCGATTGCAATTGATAACAAAACTACTAACAACTTTTTCATTAACTTCCTCCTCTAAAAAAAGACTATACGATTCGTTTCAAGTTGAACAAATCCACACCAATAATATTGTTACAATTTATGGATAGGTCAATATTTTTATTCAAACTTTTGTTAGATCTTATAGAAATAGATTTTTTGATTGTATATGTGTCTAACAAAGAGCCCCAAGAATCTGAGGCTCTATAATGTTTAACAAAAAATGTAAATTTTGATCCTAGAAGCAGGTTGTTTTAATAGCGCCCCATGTATGCTGCTGAAGAGCCTGAGCGAAGTTTGCGCTAACTTCGATTACAGCAGTGCGACCCCAGGCCTGATCTGAATCCCAACTACCTTCGTACCATGCCCAGGTTTCTGTTCCATTGTAATCAACCTGCCCACCAATACCAGTGTTGTCGTAACCTACGCAAAAAAAGCTACCATTGGTAATAATAATATTTTCTGCTGTTACATCAATATAGGAATAGTTTACTGGGGGGCTAGTTGAAGGATCTGGATCGACAGGTGTAAAAGCGCCAAAAAAATCAGCATTCGAGGCGTCATCTGGTGGAGGCATGAATTCATTAAGACCTAGAAATACTACCCAGCCGTGATCACCAGTTGCAGGTCCACCACAAGGGAAGCCTAATTCAGTAAGAACGATATCCTGCCCACTTTCATTCAAAATAGTAACAATAAACCATTCGCCCCAGCCATCAGCTGAGCCACCTGTTGTGGGTACGGTGCCCATGGCTCCGCCTGAGTTGTACTCAAAATCAGCAGCGCCAGCTGCGATTGCAATTGATAACAAAACTACTAACAACTTTTTCATTAACTTTCTCCTATAAGATTGGATGTTTGTTTAACAAAGAGCCTCAGAAATCTGAGGCTCTTTTAATAATCAAAAAGTATTAATTGTGTTTTGTTTTACACTTTCAACCCAGACACCCAAACCACCTGCTACTACTGCTCCTATAACACCCACAATAAGTGCTATGCCTACACCAATAAGCATCCAGATAAGAATTGCTTTGCTATAGTTTTGCAGATTAACATTCATTGAACCAGAGAATGCAAATACAAGCAGTAGAATAAGATTTACAAACGGTATCATCATCACCAATTGAACCAGGAAAAATCCACCGGTTGAAAAAGGGGTATTTTTGTTTTCGGCCATTTAATATCCTCCAGTTATCTGTTAGCTATTTTTCATTACTTTAGTAAGACTTGCAACGGTTCCGCTGATGTCTGCTAAATCAGTAGGTATTATCATAGTGTTGTTTGCTTTAGCAAGCTTGCCAAATTCGCCAATCCATTGTTCGGCTATGCGAAGAGAAACTGCATTTTCCCCGCCTGGTTCTTTGATCGCAGCAGCAATTTCCCGGATTCCAAAAGCGGTGGCTTGGGCAACTCTTTCAATTTCCAAAGCTTTTCCTTCAGCCTCGTTAATCATTTCCATCTTTTTTCCTTCAGACATGGAAATCATCTCTTGGCGGCCACCCTCAGCACGATTAATTTTTGACTGTCGTTCACCTTCAGAATGTGCTATCTCTGCCCTTTTTTCTCGTTCAGCGCGCATCTGTTTTTCCATTGCCTGTTGCACAGATTCAGGAGGAGTAATATTTTTAATCTCGTAACGGGTAACTTTTATTCCCCATGGATCAGATGCCATATCAACAGCATCCACCACATTGCTATTTACCGAATCTCTTTCAACAAAAGTTCTATCAAGTTCCAGTTTACCAATTTCACTTCGCATTGTAGTCATTGCAAGTTGTGTGGTGGCAAATCTGAAATTGTTAATGCCATAAGCCGCCTTAACAGGATCCATAACTTTTAAGTAGAGTATTCCATCAACCTCAACTGAAACATTGTCTTTTGTTATACAAACTTGAGGAGGAACATCTATTGCAACTTCTTTCATACTTAATTTGTATCTAATCTTATCTATGAATGGAAGCAGAATATGAAATCCAGCCTCAAGGGTTTTTGAGTACTTTCCAAGACGCTCTACTATGAAAGCTGACTTTTGTGGAACCACTTTTGCTGTTTTAAAAAGAGTAACGATAATCATCACAATAATTGCTATTGGTACAAAAAACTGCATCTTTTTACATCCTTTCAGTTAACTGGTTTTACCATCAATGTAATGTTGTTCTTTCCTGTTATCAAAACTGAAGTTCCTTCCGGTATTTTAACCTGGCTGACTGCCTTCCAATCAGTACCTTCAAAGGAAACCTTTCCCTTAAGAGATCCTGGAATTATGCTTTGCGTAACCACTGCAATTTTTCCAGAATATTCACTTTCTTTTTCCTCTGTACTGTCTCCTTTAAAAAATTTACTTGCATATTTTCTAAGAGCAAACAGTAGAGTTAAAGAGGATACTCCAAATACTATTAACTGCTCCGTAACCCCGGGAAGAATGCCAATCCAAGTTAATGCAGATGTAAGAATAGCCCCCACTCCGAAAAAAACAAGAATTACACCGGGAATGACAAATTCCATGAAAACAAGAATTATCCCTCCGCAGAACCAGATAAGCTCTGGAGTTAACCATTCAAACATATTTCCCTCCAATTTTAAATGTGTGCGTCTATTAATAAGATAACAGTATTCAGGAGAATTTCCAGTCTTCCATTTATCTCATTCTACAAGACTGTAAAAAATTAAACTATTTCAATAGAATGTAAGATAACTATATTTACCATAACAATAATGTGTTTACAGGTTCATAACAGATTTGGGAAACAATTAGTCATGAAAATTCTTTGGTATGTTTCATCACATGGTTGGGGTCACGCTGCAAGACAGCGGGAATTAATCAGGATTTATAAACTTAGCTATCCTGAAACCAAAATAATTGTTTCATCTGATGTTCCAGACTGGTTTTGGAATAAATCAGACTTAACTGATCTGATCAAAGGGTCACCATCACCCATTGTAAAAGAGAAAGATGGTGATATAGATGTTTCTGCTTCAAGATCTAATTTTTTGGATTTTTTAGAGAAAAGCAAAAAGTATCTTGATTTAGAGATATCAAGGCAGATTTTACTTGAACCTGATATTATCATCTCAGACATTGATCCACTTCCTTTTAAAGCGGCAGAAGTCAACCATGTTCCAGCAATAGGTATAAGCAATTTTACCTGGGATTGGATTATGAAAAAATTGTTTCCCGATTTGTCTCACCAGGTTGAACAGATTACAGATATGTACAGCAGTGGTTCTTTTCTTAAACTTCCACTAAGCCCAGACTATTCCCCGTTCAAAAGCACAGTTAACGCTCCATTGCTTCTTGGTGGCCAAACAGGGCACCCTGAAAAGGCCAAACAACTGCTTCCGTCCGGTAAACTCTGCCTGATTGCTCTTCGGGAAAAAATAATAGGGATGAAACTGAATTTGCCTGATGGTTACTGCGCTGTCTCCTGTCTTCCTGAGCCAACTCATGAGAACTGCTTTAATGTTACTCCTGCAGAACTAAATAATAAAGGAGTTACATTTTCCGACCTTGTAGCAGCTTGTAACATCCTGATAACAAAACCTGGTTATGGAATTGTTTCACAGATTCTAACAACAGGTAAGAAGGCAATTTTGCTTACTGGAAGGAAGTTTCCCGAAGAAAAATTTCTTCTACCACCACTTATTCACAGAGAAAATGTGATATTGTTGGACATGAAAAAACATTCTTTAATTTCGGATGCAGTGGCGGAATTAGCTTCATTTCATGAAGATATTCCATCACAAAAATATTCAGAATGTGAATTCCTTAAATGTTTAAAAAATTCTATGAATAAGCTGCTTCCACATAAGCACGCAGAGTGAATAAGTAGCGCTTTATTTTACTCTACCAACTACATGGGAAAACACTTATAATTGCAATAGTGTTTGTCTAATCTAACGGAGGAAAAATGTTAAAATTGCTTTTGCTTTGTGTTTTGTCTGCTTTTGCTTTCGGGTCTGTTATAAACAGCCCAACAGAAGCCGCTAACCTTGTAATGTCCACGATGGTTACCGACTTTTCTGACAAAGAAGTTCGAAGCTTTGATGGAATGGTTACAGAGGGAGAACTTCTTAGTGCTTGGTCTTACCCAGCAGTAGTTGTTCCTTTTGACGGCTATTTTGTTCTTGTTGATGATTATGCTCTTGCGAACTGGACCCACCCATGTAGATGGGTATTTGTCTCCCCAGAAGGTGAAGTAAATACAGTAAGAATGGTTAGTCCACCAGATGTACTTCCAAGAATGACTGTTGAATACACAAGCCTTGTAGCTGGTGAAAACGGCAAAGGTCAGTATGAAGAATTCCTTAACTGGTTCTCTCCAAATGTACAATCAACTGCTGCCAATGCCGAAAATATGTACGCATGGATTATCTCCGGTGGAGCAAATCAGAGTAATAACCACACAAGGTATTATGGCGATGTTCAGTTTATCTATAATGTGCTTGCTCATGATTATTT
>JAOZUR010000130.1 GCA_029938555.1 Candidatus Sabulitectum sp.
TGAAGAGTGTCAACCATTCCTTCAAGAAGTTCTCTTGATTTGTTCAGCAACTTCATATCTGTAGGAAAGGTTATGTCCGCTGGGGCAACTGTAGCATCAACTATCAACTGTCCCTTGTTATCACCCGAACCCGGTTCACTTTCATCATCATCGGATTTCGGTTTCTTTTGTACTTGGCCGATTCTGTTATTGATCTTCTTGATGACTTTAGCCGGGAGTCTTTTCCGAAAATGAGTCATGAGAGAATCATTGAAAGGGGCCTTAATCTGAAACTCCTGAAAACCAATGAACCATTGCAGATAATGATTCTCCGTGATCATTACAACAGTCTCTTCGTCTGTGAGTCTCAGTCGCTCCTTGATTATCAGTGCACCGAAGGCAAGGCGTGAAGAGCGATAATCAATATTCCCTACTGACGACAACTAGATTTCCCTTTTCCTGAAAATGAATTAGACTATCCAAATACTTCTCAAAAGAAAGGAATTTGGATGGTCACTGACAAACAGGTTAGGAGATTATTTGAAATGTTGCAGAACGAGAAAACATTGGCTTCTGCTGCTGCAAAAGCAGACATGGATGAGAAAACCGCTCGCAAATACAAACGATTAAGAATGCTGCCAAGTGAAGTAAAAAAGCCACACACTTGGCGTACTCGGAAAGATCCATTTGATTCAGTCTGGGAACATGTCTCTTCATTGTTGGGTGTAAACTCTGGACTTTTTGGAAAGACCATTTTTCAATACTTACAGCGCGAGTACCCGGGAAAGTTTGCTGATGGTCAGATACGAACTTTACAGCGTAAGATAAAAAACTGGCGGGCTATAGAAGGACCGAGTCGTGAAGTATTTTTCCCACAGGAACACTATCCCGGTATGTTGGGAGCATCTGATTTTACTAGCATGAACAAACTTGGGATCACTATTTCAGGAGTTCAGTTTGATCACTTGTTTTACCATTTTGTACTCACTTATTCAAACTGGGAGACAGGTACTATTTGTTTTTCAGAAAATTTCGAGAGTTTAAGTGAAGGGATTCAAAATGCATTGTGGGAGTTGGGAGGAGTGCCTAAAGAGCATCTAACTGATCGTTTAAGTACTGCGGTAAATAATAGTGGAAATCCTGAAAAGTTCACTGACCGATATGCTGCCCTAATGCGACATTACGGATTAGATGGCCGTAGGACTAATCCAGGCAGTCCCAATGAAAACGGTGATGTGGAACAGAGTAATCGTCGTTTTAAGGATGCAGTTGATCAGTCTTTGATGCTCCGGGGAAGCAGAGACTTTTCAACCCGAGAAGAATATGCCATTTTTTTAAGGCAATTGCTTGATCAACTAAATTCAGGTCGTCGGGAAAGATTTAAAGAAGACTTAAAAAAGTTGGGTCGGCTACCCATGAAAAGACTTGAATCCTGCAATCGCCTCGACAATATCAGAGTCCGAGGCAGCAGTACCATACGTGTTAACCACAACACTTATTCCGTGAACAGCCGACTTATCGACGAACATGTGAATATACGATTATACGTAGAGCACTTGGAAGTGTGGTACGGTCAGAAGAAAGTAGAAACCATACCACGCCTGCTTGGAGCAAATAAACACAGAATTAACTACAGGCATATTATTGACTGGCTTGTGCGCAAACCGGGAGCCTTTGCGAACTACAAGTGGCGTGAAGATATGTTCCCTACAGTACGGTTCAGAATGGCCTACGACAGCCTCATGAAGGCTCATGCTACATCTGTTGCAGCAAAAGAGTATTTAAAAATACTTAAGCTTGCTGCTCATGAGAGCGAATCAACAGTTGATGGGGTTCTGCGCATCATGATCGATGCAGGAATGAAAATAGAATTTGAAACAGTTGATAATCTTTATAAATCTGAGATGACAATGCCCTCGGTTAAAGATGTCACTATTCCCCAGCCAAACCTTATTCAATATGATGCTCTGTGCATGTTTCAGATGGCAGGCATTAAATGAGCGATGATAACAAGTCTCTCATAGATAGTCTGAAACAGCTCCACCTGCCCACCGTTAGAGAGCGCTTTGTTGAAGAGGCTGACCATGCACGTCAAGAGTCTTTGAGTCATGAAAATTACCTGTTGAGCCTCATGGGACAGGAGCTGGAGGAGCGGAAGCTAAAGAGAGTTGCACGGTACCTCCGTGAATCAAAATTACCACTGGAAAAAACTCTTGATACCTTTGATCGCAGCAGATTAACTGAAGTAGAAAATCATAAAGTGGAGGCCTTGCTTGATGGGAGATTCCTAGCAAGATGTGAAAATGTACTTGCATTTGGTGGTCCTGGGGGCGGTAAAACACACCTGCTGGCAGCCATAGGGATTGAGTTGATCCACAAAGGCTATCGTGTGCGCTTTTACACCTGCAGCCTATTGGTCCAGGAATTGTTAATTGCAAAGCGAGACATAAAACTTGCACGGCTCCTGAAGAAGCTCTCAAACTATGATGCTCTAATCATAGATGATATCGGTTATGTCCAACAGAGCCGTGAAGAGATGGAAGTGCTGTTTACTTTGCTTGCAAATAAGTATGAGCGTGGCAGCGTGATGCTAACAAGCAATCTTCAATTCTCTGAATGGGAGAAGATATTCAAAGACCCCATGACTACTGCTGCGGCCATAGACAGGCTTGTTCACCATAGTGTCATACTCGAATTAAACCTACCGAGCTTTAGACTTGAAGCGGCAAAAAAAGGAAAGAACGAAACCCAAAACCCTTAAATCAAAACGGCGACCGGCCGCCCATCCGATCGGGCTACGCCCTCCGCTCCTGGGCGGCCGGAAAGCAAGAAGAAGAGAGGAAAAAGAAACAAGAAAAACAGGTACTTCTAATTGACTCTAACAGGAAAAGGAATTGTCGCTTGACAAAGGCGGGATGAATAAGCCCGTTTTCCCTCTCTGGCTCTTCCAAGTCTTTTCTGATATTGTTCCTCTACGAAGTCCCACGGTATCAGGGCTGCGAGTTTCACCCACCGATTGTTTGGATCCAGTGGTGTCCTGAATGGAGTCTTGAAATCCTCAATTTCCAGTTGCCGTGAATTGTGCTGATACAAGTGATACTCCAAGTGCAAGGGTTTTGGCCAGAATAGGCCATTTTGCGTGCATTTCTATACACCAAATATACACTTATATCATTGCTATGTAAAGAGTTATGAGTTATTCAGGAAGCCCTA
>JAOZUR010000077.1 GCA_029938555.1 Candidatus Sabulitectum sp.
TTGTAGAGGTTTTTCCCTGAAAAGTGATTAGTGTTTATTGCTCCAGTTATCTGTCTAGAAAAGAGCTTAAAAGCAGGGCTCTGTTTTAGAATTCACCTAAAAGGTTTTTTCAGCCAACATTACCCTGCATTCTGGTTTTATTTTCTATTCGCTTGCGCCAACATGAAGGTCAAGCCAGGTTGAAGTTTCCCA
This sequence comes from Candidatus Sabulitectum sp., assembly GCA_029938555.1. GTDB lineage: Bacteria > Fermentibacterota > Fermentibacteria > Fermentibacterales > JCC-6 > Sabulitectum. The sequence goes on from JAOZUR010000077.1 coordinate 193, forward strand.
CAAACAGTGCAGAATAGATTCTCTTGCAGAATATGAGTGACCTTCCAGTGGAAGCATTACAAGCCTTGCAGTACCTCCCAGCCCTTTAATTGCACCGAACAGTCTTTCGCTCTGGATAGGGAAAGTGCCTGAGTTGCTATCTTCAGCACCGTGAATAATTAAAAGAGGTTCATTAATTTTGTCGGCAAACATGAAAGGGGACATGTTCCAGTATACTTCAGAAGCTTGCCACAAAGATCTGTCCTCTGATTGAAAGCCAAATGGGGTAAGGGTACGGTTGTATGCCCCAGAACGAGCCAAGCCAGCTGCAAAAATATCAGAATGAGCTAGAAGATTTACAGCCATAAAAGCTCCGTATGAATGCCCTCCAATAACAAAACGGTCAGGATCACCCACGCCCATTTCCACCACTTTGTTCACAGCTGCTTCACCATCCATAACAAGTTGTTCAATGTATGTATCGTTGGGGTTTTCACCCACAATGGGCATTGAAGGATCATCAAGAACAGCATAACCTTTTGTGAGCCAGATAAGAGGAGACCACCATCCTATGTAGTCGTATTCATAAGGGGAAGATGTGATCTGTGCAGCCGCAGTTGATGAAACAAATTCTTCTGGATATGCCCATACAACCACAGGCAATGGACCGTCTTCCACGGAATAACCAGGTGGAGTATAAAGGGTTGCTGAAAGCTCAAGCCCATCTTCCCTGGTGTAGGTTATAAGTTCTTTAGACATTCCAGTTAGCTGTGGAGTAGGATTGGAAAAATCAGTTACTGTTGTCTCTGTACCGTCTATTAGATTTCTTATGAGGAAGTTGGGGTACTCTTGTGGAGATTCACGGAGGAACAGAAGGTTTTCACCAGATTCATCTGTAAATGCCACTGGCCGTTCGTAGTATGGTGCTTCTGAAGTAAAAACTGTTTCTGATTCAAGCGTATTCAAGTTGAGTTTATTCAGGAAAGGAATATTACCTTCCGGTGATGCTCCATCACCAGACATCCAGATTGTATTGTTATCAGAAGAAAAGAGAACTGATCTACCAATTTCATTCTGAATAGTCATGGGTGTTCCAGGATCGTTGTAGGCATCTTCCCATGAGTAATCAAAAATGAGTTCAGCTGGGGTATCAAGATTTCCCGGAGAAAAACGCCAGGTTTTAGTGTTTCTTGTTGGCCACCACCATTCAGAGATCAGGGCAAGAGAATCATTTCCCCAGGTTATTCCTCCGTATCTATTTTCTAGTACTGCCAGTTCAATTGCTTCTGTGTTAAATGGTGATTGAAGCAGAAGAACTTTATCGCGATACTCAGCAGGCTGTGAAATGTCTCCTCCATCCATTGCTTCAACCCAACATAGCGTAGCTTGGGCATCAGTACGCCAGTGAACAGATCTAGGGCCAGGATAAGTGCTACCGATTGCAATTGGTATGTTGTCTAGTATTGGATGGTTTGCAACTGTATAAACAGTTTCCCCTTGAAGATTCCAAATTTCAACAGTGGTAGGGAATCTGGAAGCATTAACAGAGTAAGAAAATGGTTCTTGTAGAGAATGCACAAGAATCAGCTCTTCACCAGGGGCTGGATCAAAATCCCAAATTATTCCAGGGGATCCAATTTCAGAAACACTTCCATCTAAAGAAATTTGAACCAGCTGGCAAGTTAAGTAATAGTTAAATAAATCCTCATCATAAGGGTTTTTTAATAGATTTTGATAAGTTCGAACAGGTGCGATCTCACCGGTTACTTCTTGAACTATTGGCCCTGCTGGTACAGAGTTCTCCACAGGAAATTCTAGATTGCCTGCTTGTATACATGTAATTATTCCTTCACTGGAAGGCAACCATTTGGGGTAGGCTCTTGCAGTAAGATTAAGTATTGGTTCCGTGAGCTGCGTTGCGGAAAGAGTGGTTACATCTATAAGCCATAACTCAACCCCTGTGGGGGTCTCGTTGGTTACAACAACCATTGAACCATCAGGAGACCATGCTCTGCTTAAAGATCTTAACTGATCTGGTAATCCTGAAATTTCATGAATTTCCATGGTTTCCATGTTCATTAAAGTCATTTCCGTATAAACTCTAACTCGGGTTGGAGCCAGAGTTGCAGGTCGGAAATGAACACCGGCAAGTTTTAGTTCCGGCTGGGATAGTTCGAGAATTGAAGAGTTTTTGGCAGGAGTACGAAAAAGGCACCATTTGAAGTCAGGTGAAATACTTATTCTAGGCGACCAAGGTGCATCAACGATATCAATCAATGTTTGTTCTGGTTCTAAGTATTCTATTCCCAAAGATGTGTTTCCGGAAATAGTCAACAGAAGAATAAGAAAATTTAGCAACATAATGACCTTTTCTGTTTGTGTTTTAACTAAATGTACTTGTCTAATATGTGTATTTTCAATCTTAATGAAAATCTCTATTGACTCAAATGAAATAAAGAACCATTTTAAGGAATATAGGGGAAACAGAAGAGGGGTCTTCAAAAACAATGGATATTTACAAGAAATATAGATCATCATCATTTTTGTTAATACTAGCGATTATTTTACTGGGATTGGGTGCTGTGATGGCATATTATGTAAATGCCGCAGTGGAAGATATAAAGTATGATGCTGAAATTATAAATGAAACTGGAAGTATTAGAGGATCAATTCAGCGAGCAACTAAACTTGTAATCTCTGATAGTACAATAAATCCACAAGATATTATTCTCGCAATTGATAATATGTTTTTACATTTTATGACGAATGATTTTTTACTTGTGCACAAAGGTGTTGGGTTACCACTTTATGAACAACTTGTTCAGCTTAAATGTGAATGGATTGAGTTGAAAATTCTTTTTGCAGATTACCAAATCTCTTCACAGGAAATACAAAAAAATCAAATTATTATTAAAAGTGAGTTTTGCTGGCAACTGGCTGATTCTGCAGTGCTTTCTGCTCAGCACGCATCTGAAGGTAAAATAGGCAGTTTTGATTTGTTTTATCAAATACTTGCGTTGAATGCAATTACCGCAATATCGGTTATTCTTTTTGCTGTGTTCAATGTTCGAAAAAAACTTGAGTTTGAATCTATTCATGATTCACTCACAGGCATCCATAATAGAAGATTGTTTGAATCTATTATTCATTCAGAGATTGCAAGAAGTTCTAGGTATTCCTCAAAACTCTCTCTGATACTTGTTGATGTTGATAAGTTTAAACAGATTAATGATAATTTTGGTCATGACTATGGGGATGATGTTTTGACTGATCTTGCAGGAATAATTCATAACTCTGTCCGTGAAAGTGATATTGTTTTTAGACTAGGCGGAGATGAATTTGCCGTAATATGTCCTGAGACAACAGCTGATCATGCTTTGCAAGTTGCAGAAAGCATCAGGAAAAAAGTTGAACAACACAGATTCAAAACAGAAACAACCGTAACGATTAGTATGGGAATCTCCGAATTTAGCACAGGTCTAACCAAAGAGAAAATGTATCAATTTGCAGACAAGGCATTGTATTCTGCTAAGAATAGCGGTCGAAATACCATAAAATTGTATAGTTAGAGTTCAGAGTCATTTACGGGATAGAACAAACACTCTTGGATGCTCTTCAGTAAAGGGAGCCCATGCAAGAGTACCATGTTCATTTATTACATACTTAAGTCTGCCTTGTTCTGGAATTCCAGAGATTCTTCCGTTGCTGACGAAATCACCATTTAGATTATAAAGAAACCACTCTTCATCGTTTGAAGTCCCATTTTTTATCCAGAGTAAGTTTTCAGAATCTATACCTAGCGAGCTTACTTGAGGTCTATAGGAAAGATGTTCGGATTCCAAATCAATTTCTGTGTAGTTTACAAAAACTTTGGGCTCAGAGTAGCCGATGTCTGATGAATCCGCTTCAATGGTTACGCTTTCTCTATTGATAACTACTGATGTTCCTTCAGCTAGATTGATATTTTCTATGGAAAATTCGCTGTTATTCATTTCTGAAAAGAAAATATTCTCATTTCCGGTACAGCATGATATGTAACCTGGAGCAAACAAAAAATCTGATCCAGTGTATTCATTTCTCCAGCTCCAGACTTCCTCTTGAAAACCCGAAGAATTCCAGATTTCAAGATTGAAACCCATATCAAAACTTTCTTCAGTAAGCTGTGTTGAGTAATAATAAATTATAAATGAAGAGTCTGCGATTGCTTCCATCTTAAAAGGAAGCATGCTTTTACCAGTATCAATGGAACTGAGTAGTTCGCCATTTTCTGCTAATATGTCTATGCATCTACCAACAAGGTCGATAACAGCAATTCTGCCGTCTTCCAGAATTACAAAATCCAACGGAAGGATGAATTCTCCTGGCCCTTCGCCTTTTCCTCCGATTGATCTGATAAATGTACCTGTGCTGTCGAAGAAAGATATGTCACAACCATACAAATCTAGAACTGCAATACCTCCACCGGCAGTTGGAAGAGCGCTTGCAATTACTCCAAATACATAATTACTATCTCCCATTAATTCACCCACTTCATAGACAAATTCAAGGGTTTCTATTTCTATCTGTTCAGAAGGTTCTTCCGCTATTTCAAGTTCAGTTTTAGCACATCCACTTAGAAATACCATTAGCAGTAAGCTAAGAATCGATAGATTGTTCATTTACTTTTTGTCTTTGATGGTATTTTCAGGGAATGAAGTGCCCATTCGCATAGGCTCTCTGAATCTTCAAGCACAGATGGTGGAATTTCATAATATGGCATTAGCATTTTTTTGTGGGGAAATGGTTTGAATTGTATACAGCCTTGATCAATATATTGTTTTTTGTTTGAGTCATTAACCTTTAGAAAGACGGTTTCATCTGCAATAAGTCCAAAAATTTTACCATTTCTGTAGAGACCTGCCCCGCCAAACATTTTTTTATGGGTAACGGTTATGGCAGATAATTGATCCAGTACAAATTCTAGAAATTCATTAGTAACTGCCATTTTGATTCCATTCTTTTTTACCAGAAGTAGCAATATATGAAATATCTGCGTGTTTTCATTCTGTAACACTTTAAACTTTGAAATTGTCATGAGTATGTCTCTAGAATTCAACCCTAGAAGGAGGGCATTATCAGATATCTTTTATTTGTATTTACAACAATCCTGTTAATTACCGGCTGTGGAGAGGTAGAATCGGAAATACTTGGTCAATTGAATAGTGAGACAAATTTTGAGGAAAAAATAATTGTTAAAACTGATTCAATTGGAATTGAAATTGGAGATTCAACTCTTGTTTTTGGTACAATTGCTGATGTTGAAATTCTTCCCGATGGAAATATTATCGTTCTCGATGCTACATACTGTAACCTTAGAATTTTTTCTCGAGAAGGTGAATATATTTCAACAATTAGTGGTAGGGGGGATGGTCCCGGTGAGCTTAGTCATCCTTTTAGTCTTTTTAACTGGGAGGATGGAACTGTAAGTGTAATTGATCCGTACAAGGGTGGTATTTACCGATTTTCTTTAAGCGGGGAATGGTTGGGGGTAGATCTTGAAATCCACAGCAATATTCATAGTAATCCTGTAGTGGTTGCTGATAGTGAATTTGTCTCTTTCAAAAGTAGATTTGATGTAGATGGCGATGCTTTGACTGCAACTGCAATGGTTGCCAGATTCCCTATTTCTGCAGAGCCTCTTATTTCCTACTGGGAAAAAACTGTAGTATGGGATCCTGCTAACATGGGCAATCTTGCTCTGGAGCTTTATTACAGTAATTTTTATGCTGTTAATTCCCAAAATGAACGAGTTTATGTCTCTCCATTTAATGAAGACAATTATGTTGTTAATTGTTTTAATGCTGATGGTTCACTAATTGGTACAATTACAAAAGAGCATACCCCAATACCCAAATCACCTGAAGAGATACAGGAGGAGCAAGACTTTATCGCTTTTACTCTTGGGGCTGGCGAAGAGGGCAATCCAGACATGAATTACAATTGTGACCCATGGCCTAATCATCTTCCTGTTACCGGTTTATTTGTAGACTCTCGTGGAAATTTATGGGTTAGAAAGGGAGGAACTGATATTCCTACTTTCGATATCTGGAATGAGGAGCTTGAGTTGATTGGAAATGCCACAATCCCAGCAATTAGCGGGGATGGTTCAAGTTATAAGATGGTTTTTGGAGAAGATTATATTGTTGCCTGGGATGAAAATCCAGAATATTTTCAAAAGATATATTTCTTTGAAGTAAATTAGTTCAGTTAATATGAACAAAGCCCCATTTTTTCATGGGGCTTTGTTCCAGTCTAGACATTAGTAGTGGTTTCAACAACATGGTTAAGAAAATGGGGCAGTGCCCCATTCTTGATGGTTCTTATTTATGTTTTTTCTTCTTTTTCCAGGAATCTCTTAAAGTGATAGTTCTGTTAAATATCATTTTCTCTGGGGTTGAATCAGGATCAATGCAGAAATAACCCTTGCGTTCAAACTGACAGATGAAACCTGGATTTTCATTTTTCATGTGATTTTCAACAAGACAGTTTGTAATCACAGTGAGAGAATCAGGATTTATAGAAGATGTAAAGTCTTCACCTTCTTCATTGTCCATAGGGTTTTCTTTATTGAAAAGTCTATCGTAAAGTCTTACTTCCACTGGGAAACTGTGATCTGCTGAAACCCAGTGAAGTGTACCTCTGACTCTTCTTCCATCAGGAGCATTTCCACCTTTAGTATCAGGGTCATAAGTACATCTGATTTCCATGATGTTATCATTTTCATCTTTTATTACTGATGTACAAGTTACAAGGTATGCATATCTTAATCTTACTTCTCGGCCCGGTCCCATTCGAAAGAATTTTTTAGGTGGATCCTCCATGAAATCATCTCGTTCTATGTATAGTTCACGGGTAAAAGGTGTTGGGCGAACACCTGCTGACTCATCTTCAGGGTTTACAACATAATCGAAATGTTCCGTTTTGTCTGCGGGGTAGTTTTCTATTACGAGTTTTATGGGGTTTAAAACTGACATCACACGAGGAGCAGTTTTGTTCAAGTCTTCCCTTATTTTGTTTTCCAGTAAAGCAATGTCCACTGTGCTGTTTCGTTTTGCAAGACCTATAACAGAACAGAAATTTCGAATTGCTGCAGGGGAAACACCGCGTCTTTTAAGACCGCTAAGTGTTGGCATTCTCGGATCATCCCATCCAGTGACAAAATTCTCTTCAACAAGTTTTCTAAGATACCTTTTGCTTACAACAGTATAACTTAGATTTAATCGGGCGAACTCTATCTGTCGTGAACGAAATATATCTAGTTTTTCCAGGTACCAGTTGTATAGTGGCCTATTAGGTTCAAATTCTAGTGTGCATAAACTATGGGTGATCTGCTCGGTAGAATCTTCTAGGCAATGTGCAAAATCATACATGGGATAAATACACCATTTATTGCCGGTTCTATGGTGGTCTTTTTTTAGAATTCTATACATGTGTGGGTCTCTTAAGCACATTGTAGGACTAGACATATCAATTTTTGCCCGAAGAGTTCTGCTGCCTTGAGGGAATTCTCCTTTTTTCATTGCTCTGAATAGATCCAGGTTCTCTTCCACTGTTCTGTTTCTGTACGGGCTATTTTTTCCTGGTTTTGAAGCAAAACCTCTGTATGTTTTTGTTTCCTCAGGTGACAGGTCGCATACATAAGCAAGACCCATAGTGATCAGTTGTTCAGCAAGAAGATACATTCTGTCGAAGTAGTCAGATGCAAAATGAATGTCGCTCCATTTAAAACCCAACCATTCAACATCTCGTTTGATTGCATCTACATATTCTACATCTTCTTTTACAGGATTAGTATCATCAAATCGTAGATTGCATTTTCCAGCAAATTCTTCTGCAATGCCAAAATTGGTGTATATTGATTTTGCATGACCTATGTGAAGATATCCATTTGGTTCCGGTGGAAACCTTGTGGTTATTTCTTTGTGTTTACCTGAAGCCAGGTCAGCATCTATTATTTCCCTTATAAAATCTCTTGATTTTTCTTCCATTTGTAACTCTCCCTTTGAATGATATAATGCCAATCATAATTGAATCCATAAGCGTTGGTCTTGTTTATCAAATCTGAGTTGTTCTGCGACTCAGACAGACGGCTTCATCACTTGCTGGACCATATCAAGGAAAGTTATCCAGGTATTTCGGAATGTATTCAAAGGACGAGAATCTAAGGTGCGCAACTCAAGGGTCATGCCTTTTGTGTTTAATCGAACATCTGTAAAAATTGTGGTGAAGTGAACAAGAAATTCATCAAATGACGGACGGGGTCTTATGCTACCAAATGCAACTCCACTGCTAAGTTCTAAAGCATGTAGTGCAAAACTGATTAATTGCTCAAGCAGTATATCGGAAGTAAAAATATCTTCGGATCTTGTGCATCTTAACCCACATCGCGAGGGGTCTGTTTTGTTCCAGATGTCACGGCGCTGCTCTCCCATGGCGAAACCTTCTTCTCTGGAAAGTCCGCACATAAATGCCCACAACTTAAGAATTTCATCAAAATTTGTAAGTGAAACATGAAGATGTATTGCTGCTGTTCCCTTCATCATTTCTCTTCCTCTATCACTTACGCTTCCAAGCAGATTATGCAGATCATGGTACCTTTTAGCTTCAAGCAACATAGGGGCCGTGCCACGATCTTTAATGAAAGGAACCGGTACATAGTCGATGGATGTGAGTTCTTTTATTTTAGTGACAGTTTTATTTATATCCTGAAGAAGTAAATCAAAGTCTTCAAGTTGGTCATATTTTAAAGGTGGACTGCTGAATTCCAACTGGCCACCTGGCTCAAATGTTATGTAAATTCCTTGATTATTTATGATTTTTTCATTGTTTTTTTCGTACCCCAGTGACGGTAACACACTTTTAACTTTTTCAAAATCACTTATGGATAGAGGCTTTTTAGCAATAAGCTCATATTCAAAACCAAATTCACGATAAGTTCGCTTTTCTATTCTCTTTTCAATTAAATCTTTGAAGTCTTCATAATATCTCAAAATGTGCCTTCCATGAATTCCTTGTACCATAGGGAAAAAACAACAATTGAAAAAACACGATCCCCAGCAGAGATCATTGTTTCAGGGCCTACCCCTTCACTGGTAACCATTTTAGCATATTTTCTTACAAGATCACCATCTAGAATACCCATCCTATCAACTTCGTTTCCAAGAAGAATATCTTGTATTGATTCCGGGAGTTGGGAAGTATGGGAAAACCAGTTTGCAATGGGCATGGTGAAAGGTTTCTTGGGTCTGTTCGTTACAGAGCCAGGGAGAACTCCAAATCGATTAAAAGATTCACGGCAGATATATTTTTCTTGTTCAGCTTGCAGGTTTACCAGAAGATTAACAGGAAGTGATGCGGCGAATTCTGCAAGTCTGTAATCTAGAAATGGAGTGCGAGTTTCCAGACTATGCCTCATACTCAGTTTATCTAATCTGAGATTTACATAATGAGGAAGTCTGGACTTTACCTCTATAGCCTGCATTGCAGAGATAGGGTTTGTTTGCTGGGTTAGGGAAGATGGTATAATGCTTGAAAAGTCAAGATCTGGTTTTTTCTGTAAACCAAGCAAATCCATTAACTCATTATTTCCAAACAGTCTTTCGCTTGCAATATGCCGTAACAAATGGTTTTCTGAAGAGCCTTTAAGTCTTGATGTGAGTTCAGGACACATTCTTAGCAGGCGTGTTTTTTCTTGCGGTGAAGCGTTTGGATATTCAAGAGCAGCAGCTTCAACAAGAAACTTCCTGTAACCTGCAAATATTTCATCAGCACCTTCACCAGAAAGAACGACTTTTAGTTTTTCAGAAGCAAGAGAGCACACCTGATCTGTAGGGACCATAGTGCCAAGGGAGATGGGTTCTTCAATAGCCTTAATTATTCCAGATAGGTCCTCAAGCTGATTGCTTTTGCAGATGCGTTTGATTGATTCAGCTTTGTTGAATCTATCTCCCATTAAACCCAGAAATTCATTTACATCATTGGTTTCATCATATTTTTCTTCACCAAAGCCAATTGTAAACAATTTGATTCCAGGCTTGTGGATAGCGGCGATACTGGCCACTGCCGAAGAATCGATTCCACCAGAGATAAAACTTCCAACTTCAACATCACTTCTTAACCTGATGTTAACTGCATCGGTAAACAATCTATTAAATTCTTCTGAAGCTTCAGGTAAAGAGATTTTCGTTTCATTCTCAGGGAAAGTCCATTCCCAATATTGTTTTATAGTAAACTCACCACTTTTTGTATTAAGTCGCAGGATGGAAGCTGGAGGTAGTTTGTATATACCTTTAAACATGGTCTTTTCACCGGGAATGTATCTGTATGTAAAAAACGCTGGAAGCAGGCTTTTATCCATCTGGTTATCAACACCTGGAATGGTTAGCAGAGGTTTGATCTCACTGGCAAAGAAAAAGCCCTGTGAGGTTTCTGTATAATAAACTGGCTTGATGCCAAATCGATCTCTGAAAAGGTACAGCACATCTTTGCGTGGGTCGTGGATAACACCTGCAAACATACCGTTAAGGTTGTTTGGAAAGCTTTCTCCAAAATGTCGGTAGGCATTAAGCGCTACTTCCATATCACCTGATGTTTCATAGTGCTGTGGTGGAAGACTTTGTTTTAGTTCGATATAGTTGTAAATCTGACCATTGCAGGCTATCAGAGAATCATCTACTTTTGATACAATTGGTTGCATTCCATTTGCCAGATCAAGTATAGAAAGCCTGACAAAGCTGATACCAACATCCTTGCGTAGAAGAATTGCAGAATCATCAGGCCCGCGATGTTTCTGGGTTTCTCCCATTTTCCGCAGGATTGCTGTTCCCTCATTCTTTTCAATTCGTCTTGCAAAAAAACCACTAAATCCACACATTTTTTCCTCCTGATATTGGAAAATAATGAAAAGATAAAATATTTCCAACAATTCTTGTATGAATTTGAAGGAAAGTCAGATAATAAGTGTTCATGTAAAACACAGCCATGTAATTGAACAAGGCAGGTGGCTCATTGTAAGCGTGGATAATATGGATAACCGGATAATGTAACTTGCCAGAAAAGAAAGATGATTTTTGTTGTTTACCATACAGAAAGTAGTTATGTTTTTACCTGCCTTTCAAAGATCAAACAGTTAAAACAAGGAATATGGTT
>JAOZUR010000028.1 GCA_029938555.1 Candidatus Sabulitectum sp.
AACAAAATCCTAAATGCTGTAAAAGAAAGAAAAGACATAGAAAAGTTTGCAAGGATAGTTCAACCAGAAGAGATAGCAGAGAATGACTTCAACCTGAACATCACCAGATATGTTGACACTTTCGAAGAAGAAGAAATCGACAAAGAGATTGAACTACTTGAGAAGGAAATGGTCGGGCATCTTAAAAAGCTTGGTATAGAAACTGAAAAAAACAATGAAAACTGACCAGTATGTGCAAAATTTGCACATACTAAGCCGGTATAGAAACAATGAGCATTTTTTGCACATTACCAATTTTGATTAATTCAAGAGAAGGTCAACAGTTCAAACAGAGAAGACCAAAAGAATGAATTACCGAGGAATCCTCGGTGGTTGAAGCAACCTGTGTAATTATTGCACAAGTTCATAACGAGAGATGGAAATGGGAGAATTGACTACCAGTATTTGGATATCACAAATTGTGATATCCAAAGACGAAAGAAACTGCTATGCTAAATAGGAACCTAGCGATTCCAACTGAAAACATAAAGAATAGCATCTTTACTATTCGCGGCATGCAGGTAATGATTGATAAAGGTTTAGCGATACTTTATCGGGTTGAAACAAGAGTACTAAACCAAGCTGTAATACTAAATTGAAAAAGATTTCCCCCTGAATTTATGCTCCAGCTAACTACAGAAGAACTTGAGAAATGGAAATCACAAATTGTGTGCAATAATGAGAGGAAGTGCAAGGAAAACCATTTTGTTGAGGTTAACGAAATGGTCACAATTGATTTTTCTGATTATTGGCGAGTAGAAGGCTATGGACTAACCAGTTACGCACATGAAGTGCATTAAAACTGGCAAATCGCAAAAAGTCTCTTGCTGCTATAGGAAAAACCTATACCACAAGAGTTGTAGAGGGGAAATATATGTTTCAATTGAATGAATCTGAGATAGATTTTATGGTATCGCAAATTGCAATACCTTCAAGGAAATACCTTGTTTTAGATGATTATGAATCTAAGCAAAAAGACTTATGATTTAGAATATTCAGTTGTTTCCATTTTGGAAACAACTGCCAGTGATAAAAGAATTACAAAATTCTTAGAGGGCTCAATGCAATTTTAGAAAATTAAGCTAAAGAAAAGGTATTAATGAATACGATAAATTCAACAAGCAGCACGGAATTGAATCTGATTTTGATAAAATGGTTAAGAAAAGAAAGTTGTTAGAATCAAATGAAAAACATAAATAAACAGCTATCCAGAGCAAAAGCGAACATTTGTAGAAATACTATCATTGGAGTGAAATGACAATTCCAAAACATGATGCAATCAGAATACCTGCGCTGAAGCTACTTAAAAAACAGGGAACTATGGAGTTGAAGGATTTTGAAATCCCACTTGCTAAGCATTTCAATCTTTCTGATGATGAAATAGCAAAAGAGTACGATTCAGGCAATGCTAAGATATTTTATGATAGAATTTCCTGGGCTCTGAGCTACATGAATATGGCTGGTCTTCTTCAAAAGCCTAAAAGAGGTATTTACCAAATAAGTAGTACAGGAATTGAACAGCTCAAAAATCCTGAAAGCATTGATATTTACATCAATGAGCAACTAGCAACACGAGTGTCTGGAAAGAAACAACATTCCGAAGAAACAGAAGAAGTAAAGAATCTTACTCCCCAAGAAGAACTATACGATTCATCAGAAAAAATCCGTATTGCAACTTTTGAAGAGATAATTGATGTGATACTCAGCAAAGAACCAAAAGAGTTTGAGAATCTTGTAGTAATGCTTCTCAAAAAAATGGGCTATGGTGGAGAAATAGAAAACTCAGGAGAAGTAACGCAATATTCTAATGACAAAGGTATAGACGGGATTATTAAAGAAGATGTTCTTGGTCTTGGAAGAATCCATATTCAGGCAAAAAGATATGCAAGAATCAACACAATTGGTAGAGAGGAAATACAGAAATTTGTAGGAGCTCTAGCCGGAGCAAAGTCAAGCAAAGGTATTTTCATTACAACCTCAACCTATACCAAGAACGCTATTGACTTTGTAAACAATTTAAGTGGTTCCACCACTCTGGTTCTTATCAACGGCAGAATGCTTGCAGAATACATCTATGATTATGGCCTTGGAATGCAAGTTGAACAGACAATTGAAATAAAGAAACTAGATAGCGATTTCTGGGATGGGATGAGAGATGAAATATAGAAATATTGTGAAATTAGAAAAATTCAATCATGTTTTGCTTGGTGGTATAGCCAATGTTTCTTCAGGCGGAACACCTTCAAGAGCTCGACCAGACTTCTGGGAGGGAAATATTCCGTGGATAAAGACTTCTCAGATTCATAATTCTAAGATCAATGAATGTGATGTTGAAGAATATATTACCAGGGCAGGATTGGAGAATTCCTCCGCAAAAATAGTTGTTCAAGGTACAGTTCTCATGGCTATGTACGGACAAGGAAAAACACGCGGAAAAGTAGCAATACTAAATTTTGATGCTTCTATCAATCAAGCATGTGCTGCAATTCTACTCAGTGAGGAATGCGATCGTCATTTTATTTTTCAATCACTGCTAAGCAAATACAATCAGATTAGAGCTATGAGTAATACTGGGGGGCAAGAAAATCTTAGTATAGGTATAATAAAGACAATACTCGTCCCCCTCCCCCCTCTCCCCGAGCAAAAAGCAATCGCTTCAGTTCTTGAGTGCTGGGACAAAACAATTCAAAAGTATGAAGAAAAGATTGATAAGAAAAAGAATATCAAAAAGGGACTGATGCAGAAGCTTCTTTCCGGTGAGCAACGGTTGCCTGGGTTTGATGAGAAGTGGGATTCTAGAAAATTAGAGGACTTTTGTGAACGAGTAACTCGAAAAAATACACTTAAATGCAAGAGGATTCTTACTATCTCAGGAAATCTTGGACTTATTGATCAACGAGAATACTATGAAAGAAGAATCGCTAGTAAGGATTCAAGCAACTACTACTTGATTAAGAATGGTGAATTCGCTTACAATAGAAGTAGAAGCAAAGGCTACCCATTTGGTGCAATTAAGCGACTGGAGTATTTCACAGAGGGAGTTGTCTCTACCTTATACACATGCTTCTGGATAATTAATGAAATAGCATTTTCTAATTATGCTGCATTCTTGTTTGAATCATCAGAAATCTACAAATCTCTCTACAGTGTCTGTTGTGAGGGATCGCGAAGTCATGGTTTACTAAACATTACTGTAACTGATTTCTTAAGCATAAGGGTCAACCTTCCCCCCCTCCCCGAACAAAAAGCCATCGCCTCCATCCTCTCCTCCGCTGATTCCGAAACTAAAGCTCTCGAAAAGAAGCTTGCTTTGCTTCGTGATCAGAAGAAATACTTGTTGAACAATCTTGTTACCGGTACAATTCGCCTTCCAGAGTTTTGTAAGGTGGTGGGATAATGGTTGAACCGATCCAGATTGATCCATGGTGGTTAGAATTTGCTGAGAGAAAAATTGCAACAGCAACTAATTTACTAAATGAATGCGATGGTACTTACGGTGATGTGATACTAATTCTAACAGGAGTGCTAAGTGCTATGGCTGCTAAGCGCTGGCCTGAAAGAAGAATTGATGCCAAACGCTTTATTCAATTACTTATTGAATTCGCTCCTGGAACAAAGACAATCAGCGTTCCTCGTCTTTGTAGTTATCTTGTCTCATGTAATATGATTATACAAGCAAGACAAATATGGGATTATCCTGAGAATGACTTTCAAATACTACAGGGACCGAATATAGATATTAATGAAGAAAGTATTGCTAATTCTCTAACTACCCCAATCAGCCTCAAGTCAATAAGAAAATATTCATATGCTTCACTCTTGTACAATGACCTAAGATGCAGCTATTCGCATGAATACAAAATTGGTCATGACGCTCATGCCCACAGAATGTCAAAAAGCAAGAATGCATGTATTTCCTATGTAAATATTTATAAAAAACCATTCCCATTTATCCATTTTGATCTGAATTGGCTTGCTAATGTCGTTAGAAAATGTGCATCGGTCATGCTTGAGAAGCAACCTGATCAATCATCTGTAATGCCTACAGAATGGTGGATCAGCGGAGGTGAGAAATGAGTAAAGTTCTTAAAATTCGTAACAGCACTGCAGAATTCTTAATATTTACTTCACAGAATGGTGAAAACAGTATTGAAGTTCGATACGAAGATGAATCGATCTGGCTGACTCAAAAGCTTATAGCAGAGCTTTTCCAAAAAGATGTTCGCACCATCAACGAACATCTTCAAAATATTTACAAAGAAGGTGAGTTGTTTGCAGAATCAACTATCCGGAAATTCCGGATAGTTCAAAAAGAAGGAACTCGCCAGATAAGCAGAGACTTGGATTTCTACAACCTCGATGCAATTATATCCGTTGGCTACAGGGTCAACTCTGTCCGTGCTACACAGTTCCGCAGATGGGCTACAAGTGTTTTAAGTGAGTACGCTATCAAAGGTTATGTGCTTGACAGAAAACGTCTTGAAAACGGTGTTTTCCTTGGCGAGGATTATTATGAGCAATTACTCGAAGAGATTCGAGAGATAAGACTTAGCGAACGGCGGTTCTACCAGAAAATTGCGGACATTTATGCAACAAGTGTTGATTATGATAAAGACGCTCCAACAACACGATCTTTTTTTGCTAGGGTACAGAACAAATTACATTTTGCTATTCACGGACACACTGCACCTGAACTTATAAGAACCAGAGCAGACAGTGATAAGTTAAATATGGGTCTTTCTGCTTGGTCTAACAGCCCTTCAGGTAAAATCAAGAAATCGGATGTTTCCGTTGCAAAGAACTATCTGAACAAAGAAGAATTAGCTTCATTGGCTCGAATAGTTAATGCATATCTTGAATTAGCTGAAGATAGAGCTATTCGTAAAATTCCAATGACAATGGAGGACTGGGCAGTACGACTAGATAAGTTTTTAGAGTTTGATGAAAGAAATGTTCTGCTGGACAAAGGGAGTCTTTCAAAAAAGGTTGCTTCTTCTTTTGCAGAAAGTGAATTTGAAAAATATAGAATAGTTCAAGATAAACTTTTTGAGTCTGATTTTGACAGAGTAGTTAAAAATGCCAAACAGATAAGGACAAAAAGTAATGGTTGATTACAGACTACCTGATTTTGATGAAGCGTCATCATCGCAGATACCTGCGTTGCTAGAGCTTGTGAATATGGGTTATAAGTATTTGTCTCGTAGTGAAGTAAGAGGTATGCGGGATAGTGCTTCTCAGTATGTGTTGCGTGATATTGCTTGTTCGGCTCTTAGAGATATTAACAGTGATTCTGTTTCTTCGAAAAGTATTCGTGATGCTGTGTATGAGTTTGAGCAGGTAGATATGAGTGGTGGGGTATTTGAAGCTTCTCAAACTATTTATTCCCTGCTGCTTTCAGGTAGGTCTGTTTCAGAGATGGTTAATGGAAGACGGGTTTCTCCGCAGTTAAAGTTTATAGATTTTAAGGAACCTTCTGCTAATGTGTTTCATGTGTGTGCTGAGTTTGAGATATTTGAACGGCATGCCAGGCGGCCAGATATTGTTCTGTTTGTTAATGGGTTTCCATTTACAGTTATTGAGAATAAGAAGGAATCTGTTAAGGTTTCTGAAGCGGTTGCTCAGATGGTTCGTAATCAGGGAATCGGTCAGGTGCCGAAGTTTTTCTTGTTTCCACAGATACTGATTGCCTGCAATGTACATTCTTTGCGGTATGGCACTATGCTTACTCCAGAGAGATTTTATTCACAGTGGCGAGAAAAAGAGTATTCAGTTGATGCTGTAGATTCAGTTGTTAACAAGAAAGTGGCTGACTCTATAATTGGGTCTATTACTAAAGATTTGATTCGAGGCGACTACTCTCAGGTTTCAGATCGAAATGTTACAGAGCAAGATAAAGGTATTCATTCTTTGCTTGAACCGAGCCGATTGCTGGATATTGTTCGAAATTTTATTCTTTATGATTCTTCAATAAAGAAGATAGCCAGGTATCCACAGTACTTTGCTGTGAAAAAAGCTCTTTTGAAACTTAAGACTTTTGATGACAGTGGGAAACGAAATGGTGGGCTTATCTGGCATACTCAGGGCTCAGGCAAAAGTCTGACCATGGTTATGCTTGTTAAGAGTTTAATTGATGATCCTGATGTGGTTTTACCAAGGGTACTTGTGGTAACAGACAGAAGAACACTAGACAAGCAGATTAGTGAAACCTTTGCAGCCTGTAATATTAAAAAGGATGTAAAAAGGGTATCATCTGCTAAAGAATTACTTACATTGATAAAGGGAAAAGATCAGCGTGTATTAACGGCTCTTATACACAAGTTTGATTCATTCTCATCAGTGGTTGATTATGTGGACCCGGACCCGAATGTATTCATTCTTATTGATGAAGCACATAGAACACAGGGTGGCAAGGCTAATGCCGCTCTTAACAGATTACTGCCTAATGCTTGCCAGATTGCTTTTACCGGAACACCATTGATGAAAAAAGAAAAATCAAGTGCTGCAAAGTTTGGTGGGATTATTGATGCCTATACAATCTCTGAAGCCGAAGCCGACAGTGTTGTACTGCCCCTTATCTACCAGGCAAGATATGTTGAGCAGAAAGTACAAAATTCGTTGTTAGACAAATTCTATGAAAGAATTACCACCAAATTAACAGATAAGCAGAAAACAGATTTACAGAACAAGTTTAACTCTTCGCAAATCATTCTGGAAACATCACAGAGAATTGAAACAATTGCTTTAGATATACTTGAACACTATTCAGAGTATGCCGATACTGGGCTTAAAGCACAGGTTGTCGCTCCCTCTAAATATGCTGCAATTATGTTTCTTAAAGCATTTGAACTACAGGATGATATTCCTGTTGCTGTGGTTATCTCAGAATCTATCGACAAGATAGAAGACGACAAACTGCCAGAACACAAAAAAGTGGTAGCAGAATGGTTGGCTGATGAAAAGCATAAGTATGGCTCTTCACTAGAGAAGAGAGAGCGGATGCTGATAAAAGAGTTTAAGGAAGACCCTGCAGGGGTAAGAATACTGATAGTTGTTGATAAGCTACTAACAGGGTTTGATGCGCCTCGAAATACTTTCTTATACCTGGCGAAACAGCTTAAAGATCATAATCTACTGCAGGCAATCGCAAGGGTGAACCGGCTTTTTGATGGCGACGATGAACATGAATCAAAGGTAAACGGATTTATCATCGATTACTCGAAAAATGCAAAAAATCTGTATGATGCAATGGCTTTGTTCTCAAACTATGATCCTGCTGATATTGATAGAGCTTTATTAAACACAGATGAGAAAATTGCCGAGTTGGTTCGAATACATGGGCAAATACACGGTCTTTTTAATACAGTTGTTAATAAAAAGGATAATGAGGAATACATTCGAGTGCTTGAAGAAAACTTTGAAACACGAGAAGAATTCTATGAGCTTGTTAACAAATTTATAAGGCAATTTTCTGCCTGTGGCATGCTGCATGACTTCAATAGAAAATTTGATGGGAAAAAGTTTCAGCGATATCAGAGAGATTTGAAAAAATTTGTTGAGTTGAAAAAAATACAGAAAATCAAAAATGCTGAAGAAATTGACTTCTCTAAATACAGAGATCAGATCAAAAGAATTCTTGATAAGTATGTTTCATCAGAATATGTGATTCAACTGGCAGAACCTCTCTGTCTATCTGAAACAAATACTTTTAACCAATTTATTCAAAGTGAAAAGCTTGGCCTTTCCGACAAGTCAAAAGCAGAGGCAATAGCTGCTCAGACCAAACGAACTATTAATGAGCATTATTCAAAAGACCCTGAGTTCTACGGAAAATTCAGCAAAAAAATTGAAACACTAATAGAACAGGTTAAATCTGCCCGAGAGGAAGACTTGAAAGCACTTCTGGAAGGAGCAATCAACTTCCAGACACAAGTGCAGAATTACGAAGATACAGATATACCTGACACTATAAGAGACATTAAAAAGTATCATCCTTTTTACAGGAAACTTGATACTCTGCTTACTAGTTACTCAATACCTTCTGATAAGATGTGTTTAATTGTTACAGCTCTTTATGAAGTTCTAGAGATAAACAAAATTGTTGACTGGGAGAGTAACATTGAAGTTGAAAGACAGGTAAGCCTGGAGATAGAAGATTACCTTTTTGATGTTGTTAAAGAAGAGTTTGATATTCCTCTGAAAATTGAGGATATTGAAACAGCTATATCCACATTTTGGGATCTTGCGGTAGCAAACAGATGAGTGATAAGCAAAACTTTGAGTTCAACAATGTTTCATTTGATTACCATCTGATAAAGCAGGATAGAAAAACTATTACAGCTACTGTGTATCCCAACTTAGAACTGCTTGTTAAAGTTCCTCTTCATGCAGCCCCTGAAGGCATTGAATCTTTTCTTCAAAGAAAACTTAGATGGATTCTGAAGCAGAAAAAATACTTTGCACAATTCAAGCCCGAACAACAAAAACAATATATCAGCGGAGAAACATTCAGGTATAGAGGGCGCTCTTACAAATTACTACTGCATAGCAATTATGAATATGAAAGAGTGTCTTTGCAGCACGGTGTTATAAATATATTTATGTCTGCTGAAAAATCATCTGTTACTGCAAGAGAACTACTTAATGGTTGGTACAGCAAATCAGCGGAAAGAGTTTTTTTTGAGAGGGTTCAAGAATGCTATAAACTTTTTAACTACTCTTTGCCGGTACCTGAAGTAATCATTAGAAAAATGAACAAACGGTGGGGTAGTTATTCCAGAGGCCAGAACACAATCAGACTAAACGGAAAATTAATACAATCAGCCACTCGATTTATTGATTATGTGATTATTCATGAACTCTGCCATATACAGGTAGAGAAGCATAACCGTGAATTCTATGCCCTGCTTGAGAAAAAACTACCGAACTGGCAACAATTAAAAACTGAGCTTGAATTGTATCTGCTGGGAGTCTGATTTACCTAATACTAACTCTCTTCCTGCTTACTAACACAAGCAATGTTAGTGTGCAAAACAATAGTGAGCTGCATACAGAGCAATCTTTTATAAATTATCTAAGTAAACACAACCCGGATGTTTCAACAGTATTACCTGACTGGATTCTGCACAAGTAAAGTCCTGCCGAGGCTTTTTCATTATTTGATGTGTGGCCGTTCCATTCAATTGAATGGCTTCCTGAGGCTAGAATTGAATTTGTCAATGTTGTAATTTTCCTGCCTGAAAGATCAAAGATTTCAATAGTTGTGTTGGCTGTTTCAGCTAACTCAAATGAAATTGAAGTTGTTGATACAAATGGATTAGGGCTCGCAGCTACATTTAAGAGTCTTGTCGGGTTGGTGCTAAAACCGGTTCCTGTAACAGCGAAACTTATTGTATCAGAGGCAACCTGTACTCCATCAGCATAAGAGGATACAATTAAATTATTTAATCCTATTTCTGCATAAAAATCATTCTGATAGGTGTATTTATACCCTGTACCAAATGCGTAAAGATTCCAATCCATTCCTGCAATGTAAAGTATTCCGTCTGTGATTGCCGGGCTTGAGAATATTTCAATTCCACCTGTCTGGTATGACCATACTTCAGCACCTGTTTCAATTGATAGGGCTCGAACTTTGCCGTAACTTCTGTCGGCTCCCTCACCAAAAAAGACTAATCCATCAGCTGCACCAGATGAACCATGTTGAACACCTGGAACAGACCACACAGTAGAACCATCTGTTGCATTCAAGCAATGAAATGTATCCACCTGATCAGCAAAAAATAGTTTATTTTCATAAAAGACAGGAGTAGCTGCGATGTAATGGCCTGTTAGTTCCGATTCCCAGACTGTTACTCCTGTTTCAGCATTGATGGCTCTTGCAGCTCCGTCATGGCCATTAATATAGATTAGTCCCTCGACAATTACAGGTGTAGAATCCCAGTACCCAGAAGTTGATGAAGTATTCTCCCAAAGTATAAAACCATCGTTTGTGTTAAGGGCAAAAAGACTTCCATTGTATGTTGGAACAAAAACTATATCTTCATGCAGGGTTATACAGCCGGTAGAATAGGCTGGTAATAGGGTTGACCAGATTAATTCTCCATTCAAAGCATCAAGAGCAATTATCTCCATTGAACTCCAGTTGGGCGCAAAACTGAAATAGGCGACATCATCTTCAATAGCTGCCGAGCCATTCATTTTTAATGATGCAGATGGTTTGTATGCCCATATTCTCTCACCTGTAAAAGCATCTAAACACCAGGCCGAATCGGCTGCGATATAAACCTTATCGTCATACCATGTAACAGCATCATCCACGTGATCGATAACATCATACTCCCATAGAATTGTTCCGGTAAGAGAATTTAAGGCGTAAGCTCGTGATTGCTGATCAGAAACAAAATAAACAATTTCATTCACTATGATGGGGCTGCAGAACTCATGGGAATCACCTGTAATCGGTGCAGTCCAAAGAATTGTATTGTCTGTTGGGGCGGAAGATTCAGAATAACCTGTATGGCTGTTGTTAGCCATATATGTAGGCCAGTCGGTATTTAGTTTTGGAATGGTAATAACTGATTCACCATTCAAAGAGTAATGAACTGAATCAGGAAGAGTATTTTCGTTTTCTACAATTGCTCGAATTGTAAGGAAATCTGTTGTGTATGTTTCACCGGCAACAGGGGAAGTAATAGATACTCCTGTTGTGGAAAGGAAAACAGAAATCATCATAGTTAATGTTAACACCCAAACCTCCATTGTTAGTACACTTACAATCTAGCATAATGGTTGCACATTAGCTGCCTTTTTCGGTAGTGTTAAAAATAGTACAAATAACTATTATGGTAGCTGTGTAGATAAAAGAAAAATCTATCATTTTTTCCTATTTCCTATTGTGTAGTTAAGTTCATATTGGGCAGCTTTAACTAATTCCTCTACAGCATACTCTGTGACCAATCCATTTTGCTTAACCCCAGAATAAGCATGGAAGGAAACTCTGCTATCTAATGATGGCATACTACCCAATATCATAGCAACATTGTGTTTGTTAATACCACCTCCAATAACAATTTCAATTCTGTTATCTGAATGGTAAATAATTTCCTTGAGTGTTTCTATTCCCTCTACTGCTGGTTGTCTTTCCTGCCACCTGGTACCACTTGTTAAAACTCTATCAACTCCGACTTTGATTAATACATCAAGAGAATCTCGAAAGTTCGGAGTAACATCAAAAGCTCTATGGAATGTGGTTACTAGGTTAAGCTCTATTGAGAGTTCAACCAGTTCATTAAGTTGATTCTCTGCAATGGTATCATCTTTTCTAAGAACACCAAAAACCACACCATCTGCTTTGTGCAAAGCGGCTGATCTAATCTGACTCTTCATAAGTTGGAATTCCTGATTTGAATAACAGAAGTCACCCTTCCTAGGGCGAATCATTACCATTAAACCTTTTCGATTTTTGAAAGCATTCCTGGCTTCAATGATTTGAGATACAGACGGTGTCAAACCATCAAACTCCATGGAACTGCAAAGTTCAACAGAAGACGCTTTACTTATGAAAGCTGATGACACTGATTCTGTAATAGATTGTTTGGCATCGCAGTTAATGCAAACTTCAATTTTTACTTTGTTGTACAAATCCATTCAATCTCCTGTTAATTCTAAACAGGTAACAAAAACGGTGCCTGTAACTGATTTCTTATGGGAAATACAGAGAAAAGACAAAGGCGGAACCAAAAGTTCCGCCTTTGTTTAAGTAACTAACAATTTTTATCTTTAGAAAGAGGTCTTAACGCCAGCCCATGTATTGGATTCAAGAGCAGCAGCAGACCAGTCGATTTCAAGCTTGTAAAGGTAATCATTCTGAGGATAAACCCAGAGATATTCACCATCATAATCGATTCCACCATTAAGTTCCATGGAAGCATTCTCGATGAATGTGCATGACCAGACAGGTGTTGCTGATGGTGTTCCATCTTCAGCGATTTCATGAATAAACATGTTATCGGCAGCTTCAATACCGCAACCTACGAAAAGGTAATCTCCCCATACAGCAAGTCCGTATACAGACTCGTAAGGCATTTCACCGGACCATGTGATTGTTGATTCTGTGCCTGTGTAAGCACCCCATGAAAGAGTGATTTCATTTGGGCTTCCTACATAAACCATACCATTTCCAGCGCCAATGCCGAAAAGGTTTGTGTATCCAGCAGGTCCATCGATGTTACGAAGGAAACTTCCATCTTCAGCAAAAACACCAAACCAGCTACCGGAGTAATCTGTCATGAACCACTGATTACCGGAGCCATATTCACAGTAAGCCTGGTCATCAGGATCTACGCCACCTGAAATAGCCCAGGATGTTCCTGTAATAGAACCTGTACCCATGTCGTACTCGTAATTAAGCATATCTGTGTAATTAAGCAACCAGATGCTGTTTGCAGCATTATCTTTAATTGCCATCCCATAAGTGGCTTCAAGGTCGCCTGCCATTGTGTCAATCACATCGTAGGTTCCTCTGCTGCTTGACCATGGATTAGGTGCCCCTGTTCCTCCTGTTTTAACTGATGCTGAAGCAGCAACAGCGATAATCAACAGTACACTGATAAAAAGTCGCATTGTTTTCCCCTTTTTGTTAAATCGTGCTTGCCATAAGCACTGTGTTTATATGATACAATCATCTTTGTATGATGTCAAAGTTGAATGCATCTCTATTTAGTTCTTCAATATGAATGATAACACATATCCTATTCATTTCAAAATCTATCCAATATTCATAATGATCAATTCCCAAATCGAACTATCTCACCAGGTATAGCCGTTTGTGTTTCCACCACAGAAACACTTCCTGGAATTATAACTTCAATAACTATTTCGTTTTCAGAAGACAAGCCAAAATGAAGTAAAGAACTATTTTGACTTGTGGTACCGCTGCCACCTTCAACCTGTCGAAGCAAAATATCTTCACCTTGTTTAATACGCACAATTGCCCCAAGGCCTGAAGGGTTCAAATTTTCCAAAGAACCAATTTCAACTAAAATCCAGTTACCTGTTTCAGTATTGTTTTGTAGCATGGAAGGTCCATCTCCTGAACCTATTACCAGGTCAAGTCTTCCATCAAGATTATAATCTGCCGCTGCTGCGCCCCAACCATTGAAGACCCTGGCTCCTGAAAGCCATGTTACATCTTCAAACAACCCATTTCCCATATTCTGGTACAGATAAGTTCTTCTATCTGGATAGATGGATGTAATGAATAAATCTAAAAGGCCATCGTTATTGAAATCACCCCAAAGTGGGTTGGAATGTGTTTCCTCGAATTTAATACCAGCCTGAGCACGAACATCAGAGAAATTATTCTCTGTATTGTTCAGCAACATGCTTCTATCGGAAAACCCTATGTATCTTGGATGTGCAAGATTTGCTGAAAACAAATCCCAATCTCCATCGTTATCATAGTCTCCCCATGCGCTACCAATAGTGTGCCCCCACCAGCCAAAAACATCGACACCGGCAATTCCTCTGTTCAGTGCTGTGTTTACTGCGGAACCTTCTTCGTTCTCCCATAAGAAATTTTCTTGAAGTCGATAATTTGATACGAAAACATCTACATCTCCATCAAGGTCAAAATCGCAAGGACTTACCCCTCGACCACACAAAGGTTGCTCAAGAAACGGAATCATTCCAAGAGATTGGTCAGCAACTACGAAACCATCTTCACTTCCCAGGTAGAAAGCATCATCTGTTCCCGACCCTCTTCCACCTTCATAACTGGCAAGATACAGATCAAGCCAGCCATCTGCATTCCAGTCAAGCAAAGCAACTCCCTCTACAGATCCATCAGTGGCACTAATGCCCATACCTTCAGTAACATCTTTCATTATTCCATTATTGTTAACAAACAACTGCACAGGGTTTCCTGAAGTAACAAGATCAGGAAAACCATCTCCTGTTAAATCTCCCCAAATACCTCCATTGCCGTTACACAAATCAAGCCCGACTTCTGAAGTAATATCTGTGAAGGAAGATCCGTTTATGTTTTGAAAAAGTGAATTGCCTATGAACAAATCTGGTAATCCATCACTATTCCAATCACACCAAGATACCCTGGAGCCAGAAACAAGGCTATCAGGGCCTAACAATTCGGTTGTATTTGAGAATACAGGCCCGATATAACCAGTATGATTCCGTGCCCATTCAAGCGGCGTAATGTCACTGGGAAGCAGGCTGTCCATAGATGTTATGGAAAGACCACTCCAGCGATCTTTGACTTCACCAACAATTGCAGATTCAGTAAAACTGCTAAGGGCATTCAATGTGTCACCAGCTGCCAGATACAATTTTCCTTCTAACCAGAAAAGAGAGGCTTTTGTATGGTAATCATCAATATCAAACTCAGTATTTAAAATCACCTGTTGCAACTCTTCCAGTGCCTGTTGATTATCTCCTAAACCTGCCATTGCAAACAAACGCCTGAACTGAAGACCTGTCTCTAAAGCCCTTTCAGTTAACATCCACTCCTCAGGTGGGATTTCAAGGGTACTCCAGCCATTCTCTACAATTTCCAAACCTATTTCTGCCATTTGAAGAGCTTCAGTCCATGATGAATCCCTATCAATAAAAAAAGCTGCACCGGTTAGATAAACCTGTGGGTCTTCCGGGCAATTCTGGCGCCACTGATGAAAATAGTCTTTCCATTCCAAAGAATCTGCAGTTTCAACAGCAGCAGCCAGTGTGTACTGCCAAGCTCTGCTTCTCCACAACTCAGATTTATCACCCCACTGATCAAGAAATTCAGCAAGAACAACCACCCTGGCAGAATCATCGTACCAAACAGGATAGATTCTATCAAAGAATTGCCATCCTATAATCTCTGATGCTTCCAGTGAACCAGGATACAAGTTTGTAAGAACAAGCAGTAAACTATCAGTAAGCAAACTATCATTCATTATCATGGAAGTTTCCACTAAAGAGGCTAATTCTGACCGCTGCCAAGTAAATGCTGGACCCCATTCACTTAGGGCATTTTTGAAACTGACAGTAGACAAAGAATTGTAAAACTCTGTGGAAACAGCCACAACTCTCCAAAGATCACAGAACAAACCAGCAGAGGGCTCTTTTTCAAAAGCCCTCTGAAACAACATTGAAGCCATGGCATGGTTATTAACATTCTGAAAAACAACAGCCTGCATTGAATCAGATTGTGCCGCTTCCTGAATCGCACCATCAAAATCTCTCATAATTAACAAATTATCAAAATCTTCATTCACACTAAGCAGTGCAATTAACAGAGTTACAAAAAACATGTTTCAGCCTATATCATATCATAAGAGCTTGATGCCCCATTAGAGGCAGCAATAACTCCAAGAAGTGAAATGAAAGATTTAAGTACATCGGGCCCTGCTGTGGTTGTTGCTGTAAACATCTGTCCATCTGCTTGAACAGAAAATTCTACTCTGTCTTTAAACAGTGCTGTAATAATTTCCACAATATCTTCTTCCGCATCTATTCCATCCATTACCGCTTCAGGATTTACTAAACCACCCATAAATCCTTCTTCTGCAATACTATTACTAAAATAATCTCCAGCTGAAATTCCCTGAAGAATGTCGTCTGGATCAGCATTCATAGACACATACAAAACATCATTAGCTATAAACACCCAGAATTCCTGATCACTCTCTTCTATAAGATAAGCTGTAACCGCATCAAAAGTTTCAATCGAGGCTTCAGGGATCATTGAAAGCATGCTGATAGAAGAAGACAGCGTTTCGGAATCAAGAAGAGAGATGGCAATGGCAGCTTGTCCTGTTTCAAATTCGCCATCATTATCAAGTTCAATCTCTTGAAGTGAAATGCAGAAATCACCCTGAAAAATTGAAATGAATTCCTCTAGTGATGAAAAACCAATAAAAGGAAGACCAGATTCAATTTCTTCCAAAGAGTTATCGCCAGACTTTTCAGCAATTGCCTCATACTCTTGTGCAAGCCAATCCATATTGAAATTGTATCTCATTGCAGCCATCGTGTTTTCAGGGAATTTAATATTATCGCTTTGAAGACCATCACCAAGTACATCAAGATAGAACTCTATTTCTTCGTTGTCTGCAATAACAGAAATCTTTAAAATACTTTCTTCACTGGTACTGCTGAATGCTCCAAAAATTGGGACATCGGTTACCTCTTTAGAAAAGAAGAAGTTTATACAGGAATTTTCCACCTGTCCAGAGTTATTCATTGAAATAAAATCAGGATCTAACAAAAGAGTTTCGCCTGCAAGGGCCTCTTCCAGATCATCAAGAAGATCATCATCATCCCAGGCCACAACCATTACTGTATAGTCCCCATAAGCAAAAAATTCAGTATCACCAAAGTCATTATCTTCAATAAATTCTTCTAACTTAGAACCATCACCACATGGAAGAAAAAAAGCAACGATTTCTTCCTCTTCAGTTAAGGAAATAACACCAATCTCACCGTTTTGAATTCCAAGTTCTTCTTTCCACTGATCCCAAGCAAATGGATCAAGTTCAAGATTTATATCTTCTATTTTTTCCAGAGCATCTTCTGGCAGATTATCTTCAAGAGCTTCAAGAATTTCTGCTAGATCCATAACTTCAGGGTCAATTGTAATGTACATGTCATACCCCTGTGGCATCTGCCCTAGCAGAGAAGGTCCCTGCCCGCCGAAACAACCGGTTACTGATCCCAGTAACATCGCAAAAATAGCTGTCAATAAAAATCTCATTATTCCCTCCTGTTTAGTTTGTATCAAATCAAAGCACTTGTAAAAATATCTACCTGAACACTTCCATATCTATTCCCTCTGGAAGAGTTGTTGAAAAATCTATCAGCTTAACTCTTAAAGAATCATCTGAAACCCAAGGGGCAGCTAAAAAATCTATTCCTCCGCTGACACATACAACCAGTGGAGGTCTTATCTGCATTCTTGCCACGGTGGTCCAATGTTGTATGCCTGGCAATTCATCCTTGTATACAATTGCATAATTCACATTGTTTGCCATTGCTGCAGAATCAACCCATGCAGAACTAAAGGCACCCTGCAATGCTGAAGGCGTTGCAAGCCCCCACAGGTCAAGTATATACCTGTCATAGCCCATGCTGATCAAACCCAAGTCATTAACTGCCACAGGTTCATCTAACCATAAATGAACAAACCGTCTCATCTGGTACTGCTGCTGATAAATATTACTGGAAGCACTGGGTATTTTAGTATAACCACTTAGATAATCTGCACTTAACAAAAGTAGCAACAGACCAGATAAAATTTGATACTTGTGAAAAAAACCTCTGTACAGTTGAAAAATCATCAAGAAAGAAAAACACCACATATAAACACCGTAACGGTGAAACCAACCTGATCTGCCAACAATAAGATGCAACATTACAGCAATCACAGTGGAACAAGCCAGTAGCTTCTCTAATTTCGTTCTGCTTCGGGAAAACAAAACAAAAACCAGCGGTATTAACATAAATAGTTGAACAATTCCCCTGAAACTCTTTAAAGAAACAATAAGATTCCCAAGCATAGCACCGGCACTTCCTGCGCCACTGACCACAGCAGATTTAGCATTTACCGAGGCAGGCATAGGATCAAGACCCAGCGAAACCAAAAACAAGGAAAAAGCAGAGAGAAGTACAACCATCACAAGAAAGAGAAGTACTGATTTTTTCTTTTCACCTGCAAGAAATAGAAAAAAGAATACCGGAAGAGAAACTGCTAGGCACTCATATCTAACAAGAGGAGCTAAAACAAGAGCAGAAGCCAGCAAGAAAGATATCCTTTGGTTTTTCATAAAACCCTTTAAACCTACTGCCACAACAACAACCAACAACAACTGAAGACTATGCTCCATGCCTGTAAGAACCAGTCCCACCATATTGAACGCAAAAATAGATACTACAGAAAAAATAAGCCAATCTTTCCCAAAATATCTATACAGTAAAAAAATGGTTAACAAAGCAAAGACGCTATTTAGAAAAAAAGGAGCCAGATAAAAAAAGGAAGAAAAAACAAATGGAGTTAACAAAAACGGCCACAAGATAGAAGAAGAGGGCGCGGTATATTCAGAAGCATTTATTCCATAAAATCCTTCTGTTATATTTTCTGAAATAGCAAGGTGTATGTAAGGGTCATCAAGTGTATACACAAAAATACCATCATTCATTCTAACGGAAAGAACAACAGGAATAATCAGTGTTACAAGAAAAACCACAATGGGAACAGTTAATCGCTTCATTTCCACCCCCTTCCTTTAACATAACAAGAATACCTAATTGTCAATCTAAAAGGAATGTTAGTTCTCTTAAAAATCAACCTGTGATTCATAGTTAATCTGCTCTGGGATGATAACGATTTTTGTCTTCCAGATATTTTTGTGCCTGAATTCATTCAGCTGTAAAAGATTATCAATAAGAACCGTAGGATAGGTAATTGTTTGTATATCTTCCAACATCTGAGACTGGTTTTCAAATATCACATCTACATATCCATCCAGAGAGTTTCCATAATTACCCGCTTCATCCTGTAAAATCATTCTGTCATAACCCATCAAATTTAGTTTGTTGGTTATTTCGGGGTTAATGCAAGCAAGGGAATAATACCCGTCATTTTCAAATTCAGAAGTTACATTACCACCATCATCAATGTAGAATTCTTTCACTACGGAAAAAACAGAGTTCATCTGTTCAGGTATTGGATTTATGTTCACTGAAACAGAAACGATAACATTATCAATTATTACTTCATCCATACCATAAATACCACTATATCTCAGTGTTTCAAAAATTTCATCAATTGTAGAAAAAACATCATTCAGATATTGGATTCTTGTAACTTTGCTGAACTGCTGTCGGTTCTCATAATAAAAATTAATTGCAACTTCTAGATTATCCTCATTATAGACCTTTTCAAATGTACTAAGAGAGTCATTTGTACCAGTTATAAAAAACTCAGAAACAAGCAATTCAAGAGACAAAGTCTCTGTGTTAAAAGTTTCTTCAATATCATAACCACAGGCTTGCTGGTTAAATGTATAAAGTTGTGTGAGGTTTTCATATACATGACTTTCACCAGACTCATCAATATATGTGGATACAATATTCACACTAAACTGTTTGAAACCATCTACTTTTTCAAGTGTGTAACTCATAATGTACTGAGTATCAATTTCAGATTGAAGGACCTGTACAACATCACCATAATTTACATATCTCAAGCAGGACTTAATCTCTTCATTATCAAAATTGTAAGCCAGATCATAAGATTGATGTAACTGATCATCTTTTACGATGAAGCCATTTTCATAAAACAACAAATCTCCTTGATTTCCCCGGAAATCACTGTTTATCAAAAAATAATCATATCCGGGCATATCTTCTGTAACAAAAATTACCGGCAAATAGGTATTGTCTTCTGCCCAAGTTATAATGGCAACATCTTCATTGCCTTCCCCTGTGAAATCAAAATAAATAACTTCGTAGTTTTCAAGAACAACAAGTTTTTCACCTAGTTGGTCTGTCATTCTGTTGGTAGTTGTGGTATCCACAAATTCAATCACTGATTCAATATCAAAAGCTTGCTCAACTGTAGATGAACATGCCATAAATAGAACCACCATTAAGATCCCAATAAATAGTAAACTTTTCATTCAACTCTCCATCTGCTAATGCTTTTCAACTATCGGTTATTAATAATTACGCAATTTCTTCTTATAGGCTTCCCAAGATATTGGGCTCATTGAAAGATATTCTCTGTACAATGTAAAATTTAAACATACACCCTGTCAAATCATAAGTGTAAACACAAAACACCATTATTATTTTCTGACTTCCACTGGAGTCTCACCGGTGCAATTTAATACTTTTGAAGGGGTACGGGCAGGTAGAACTCCACCATCAAGCATCAAGTCTACAAAGTCTGTAATGCTACTGTGGATATTATCAGGAACAAGGGGAAATGGCTGACCTTTTGTATTTGCACTTGTTGTTATAAGAAATCTACCGGTTTCCCTTAAAATAGCCTGTGATAAATTATCTGCTGGATATCTCAGAGCAACAGTTCCGTTTGTACTCACAAGCCACGGAGGTGTGATGTTACTTGCTTTGAATACAAGAGTCACCGGCCCTGGCCAGTACAACTGCATCAGTTTTTTTCCATTGGTGGAAGAAACAAGAGAAAGTGCTGATTCCAGACTGTTTACAAGAATTATGAATGGGCGGATACTGGAATATCCTTTTATTGATGCCACTGCTTCACAGGCGGCTTTGTTGAAACCATCAGCCATTAGTCCGTATACTGTATCTGAAGGATATACAGCAATTCCTCCGGTTTTTATAACAGAGGAGACCGCTGTTACGATCTCCTCTGATGGAAATTCTGTGTTTACTGCTAAAACACTACCAGCCACGGGCAGCCTTTAAAGCACCCAATACCTTTTCATCACTTAAAGCAATAATCTGAGCTGCAAGATATGCAGCATTTCTTGCACCATGACTTCCAATTGCCACAGTTGCCACAGGAACACCTTTGGGCATCATTACTGTGGAAAGAAGAGCGTCAAAACCCCTAAGAGGACCACCTTCAATTGGAACACCTATTACAGGCAGAAGAGTGTTAGCGGCAATGGCTCCAGCAAGATGAGCAGCAAGGCCTGCACCTGCAATAATAACTTTAAGACCTCGGTCTGATGCTGTCTGTGTATACTCTTTTACCTTTTCAGGATTTCGGTGAGCACTCATAACATTCACTTCATAGGGAATCTCTAGACTTTTGAGAATGTCTTCGGTTTTGTTCATTGTGTCTCGGTCGCTTTCGCTACCCATTAAAATTCCTACCAGTGGATTCATACTGTCCTTCCTATGTCCATTCGCATGTGTTTACCCTCAAAATTAACTAAAACCGCATCTTTATAGGCTTTTTCAATAGCTTCATCTAAGTCTTCTCCTAAAGCTGTAATGCCCATAACTCGGCCTCCTGAAGTAACTATAGCACCATCCACTTGTGATGTTCCAGCATGAAAAACAAGAGAGTCAATATCTTTGTAACCTGTGATTTCATAACCCTTTGTGTAACCACCTGGGTATCCGCCAGAAGCAAGAACAATACAAGCCGATGCTCCTTCACGAATAGAAACAGGAGGAAGTTCCTGACCTTTGGCCGCAGCAAGAAAAAGTTCAGCAAGATCACTTTCAATCATTGGAAGAACTGCCTGGGTCTCGGGATCACCAAATCTTACATTAAATTCAAGCACAAAAGGGCCAAATTGAGTAATGATAAGACCTGCATAAAGAACCCCTCGGTATTCCATACCATTGTCTTTCATGACTTTAAGAACAGGTAGAATAACTTTTTCTTTTACATAGTCTGGAAAATCATACGGAACATCAGCAGGTGGACAAACTGCACCCATTCCACCTGTATTAGGTCCCATATCAGCATCATAAGCTCTTTTATGATCTCTGCTTGCAGGCAGAATAACAGCATCTGTTCCATTGCATACTGCCAGAACACTCACCTCACGCCCTTCAAGCCTCTGCTCTATTACAACTGAAGTACCAGCATCACCAAGGCTTCCTTTAAAAAGATCATCAATAATTACATCTGATTCTTTTTTACTTTTAGGCAGGTAAACCCCTTTGCCTGCTGCGAGACCATCAGCTTTTATCACGAATTTATCAGGATACTGCCCCATATAATCAATGGCTGCAATTGGTCCTGTGAACTTTTTTCCTGTAGCTGTAGGCACTCGGGCAGCATTCATTACCTCTTTGGCAAACCACTTACTGCCTTCAAGTCTGGCACAATCAGCGGATGGGCCAAAACAAGGAATATTTTTTTCTGAAAGTTTTCCGGCGATACCATTCACCAAAGGAGCCTCAGGTCCAACAACCACAAGATCCACAGATTCATCCACCGCAATTTCTACAGGATCTCCGTTTATATTCTGCGCGAATTCTGCAGTTCCCGGATTGCCTGGATTAACAAGAATTGTGTTAGCTCCGTTGTTAAAAAGAGCCCACGCCAAAGCATGCTCACGGCCTCCGCTGCCAATCACAAGGATTTTCACCGGTTTGTTCCCCTTCCCTTAAATACATTTTCTTCACCGGGAAAAATTCCCCGGGAAACATCATTTACATAACTACCTATAGCTTCCTTCATGATAGCATGAAGGTTTGCATATTTTTTAAGAAATTTAGGATTGAAATCATCATTCATTCCCAGTATATCATTTACAACAAGAATCTGACCATGGGTGCCTCGGCCAGCTCCAATACCTATTGTGGTTATACCTGATGCCTGAGTTACATTGGAAGCCACATCTTCTTCTATCATTTCAAGAACTGCAGAAAAGGCTCCTGCCTGTTCAAGTTGTTTAATCTGTTTTAAAAGTAACTGTTCAGAGTCAGATCTCACCACACGGTAACTTCCCTCCACTCTGATTGACTGAGGAAGCAGGCCGATATGACCCATTACAGGGATTCCAGCATCAACAATTGCCTTTACCCGGCTAATTGCAGCCTCATTTCCACCTTCAAGCTTCACTGCATCTGCTCCGGCTTCAGCTATAAATCGCACTGCATTTTTAACAGCAAATTCATCAGAAGGTTGATAACTTCCAAAAGGCATATCTGCAACAACAAGAGTATCGGGTGCCCCTTTTTTCACTGCAAAAGTATGAGCCAGAAGAACATCCATACTGGCTCCCAAAGTGGTTTCTTCACCTAAAACAGCCATCTGAAAAGAATCTCCCACAAGAATAATATGAACCCCGGCAAGTTCTTCTAAACGGGCTGTATGGTAGTCATAAGCAGTTAAAGCGACGATTTTCTCTTTTCGCTTTTTCATTGCAGCTATTGTCTTTACGGTAATTCTTTTGCCTGCCATTTTTCCTCACCTTAATCATTAAAAGTATAGGTGAAAGATAATTGAATTTGTTCTGAAGAAAAAACTGACAGACAGTGCTCAGCAAGTACTGAAAAGAATGAAGGGGACCAAACCCCGAAGAATGCTCTTACAACAGGGTTAAAGGACTTAATGTAACCTTCTGAGTCTGTGAGTCTTCCCGCTAAAAGTGGGCGCCTCCGAAACAGACGGGTACAGCCTTCATGATTAAACTACCACCCTCGAAACTCTGATCCCCAACACTGATTATATTACCGCTTAACAAGCCTCGCGTCAAACCCCCCTGATCTGATAAGGCTTAGTAAATTAGGTATTATATTGTTATAGAATAAGATAATGAAAGGTTAATTATGGCTAAGAATATCACGAGTCCTGAGAAAGATTTTTCCAGGTGGTATCTGGATGTAATAAGAGAAGCTGAACTTTCAGATTCAGCTCCAGTCCGAGGCTGCATGGTAATACGCCCCTACGGATACTCAATATGGGAAATAATGAAAAACGATCTCGATAATCGTTTCAAAGAAACAGGTCACAGCAATGCATACTTCCCTCTTCTTATTCCTGAAAGTTTTTTGAAGAAGGAAGCAGAGCATGTGGAAGGTTTCAGCCCTGAGTTAGCCATAGTGACCCATGCTGGTGGAAAGAAACTGGAAGAGCCTCTTGTGGTTCGTCCCACCTCTGAAACCATAATCAACCACATGTTCAGTAAATGGATTAACAGTTACCGCGATCTTCCAATGTTGCTTAACCAGTGGGCAAACGTTGTAAGATGGGAACTGCGACCAAGACCATTCCTTAGAACAACTGAGTTTCTCTGGCAGGAAGGGCACACTGCCCACGCCACTCAGGAAGATGCTCAGGAAGAAACAAATCGCATGTTGCAGGTTTACACAGATTTCATGGCTGATATTGCTGCAATTCCTGTAATTCCAGGGCGGAAAACTGAAAAAGAGAAATTTGCAGGTGCTGTATCCACTTACACCATAGAATCAATGATGGGTAATGGATGGGCTCTTCAAGGTGGAACAAGTCATTATCTGGGAACAAACTTTGCAAAAGCGTTTGAAACCCGTTACCTTGATGCAAACAATCAGCGTAAATTTGTACACCAGACTAGCTGGGGTGTTACAACCAGGCTTGTTGGTGCTGTTATCATGGTTCATGGAGATGAACATGGTCTGAAACTTCCACCAAAACTTGCACCGATTCAAGTTGTTATTGTGCCGATTGGCAGAAAAGAAGAAGAAAAAATTGCAGTAAGTGAAGTTGCTCACAAAATGGCTGAAGAAATGAAAGAACTTGGAATCAGAGTTCTTGTTGATGAAAGAGATGGCATGAGCCCAGGTTTCAAATTCAACCACTGGGAAGTGCGCGGCGTACCTTTGCGGCTTGAAATAGGCCCCCGTGATTTAGCTGAAGGTCATGTTTTAGCCAGCCAGAGAAACAAACCTGGCAGAGAAAACAAGTTCACCATTCCAATGGAAGGCATAGCTCAGGCTGTTAACAATTCTCTTACAGACATACAAAATGAAATGCTTGAAGCCGCCCTTCAGTTCAGAAACAGTCACACTTATGAAGTTGATTCTTATGAAGACTTCAAGAAACTTCTTCCTAAGCAGCCTGGCTTTTACAAAGTCTGGTGGGATGGCAATAGTGATGATGAAACAAAACTTCAAGAAGAAACAAAAGCAACAGTCCGTTGCCTTCCTCTTGAACAGCGCGATGGAACCGGTAACTGCTTCATGACAGGCAGACCAACTTCCACCACTGCCATCATCGCCCGAGCATACTAAAAGCGTGTCCAACAAGGGGAAAGGTAATAACCATTATTGCTCTTCCCCTTTTCTCTTTACTTGCAATACCTAAAAAACACTCACGTTGATTAATTAACACTATTACTTCCACTGATATTGCTGCATCATAAAAAAATTAACAACATCACATGCAGATACGGTATTTCATACTGATGGAATGACTGTTTCAGCAGTAGTGACCAATATCAGATAAGAGCTTATATTATTAAAACCCAAACGCCTGACTTTCACCGGAGGTTCTGATGATTTTTCTATTTTCTCTTCTTGTGGTTATCAACACAGTTATTCCTACGGGAATTTCACCTGTAACTGAACTTCCCACAGAACAGTCTCCACTTGAATTACTTCCAGCTTCTTTTTCAGATATTTCAGCGCCAATAGCTCAACCGGTTGATGGCAATACTGTTCTGGTAGTGGTGGCTGATTATGTATCGGCTCCCCTTTCCGCAGAGCTTGCTCAATTCCAAACAGATCTGACCTCTGAAGGTTGGAATGTGGTTGTTCAGAGTATGTCCGGTGGAACAGTTTCAGATTTAAAAAGTCTGCTTCAAGGAACCAGCAATATTGATGGAGCTATTTTTGTAGGGTTTTTGCCCACCGCATGGTTTGAAGAAGATTACTGGGCACCGGAAGAATTCCCTTGCGAGCTCTATTTCATGGATCTAGACGGTACATGGACTGATGCCGACTCCGATGGCCTTTTCGACTCTCATACAGGTAATGTATCTCCTGAAATATGGATTGGTCGTATAGATGCTCACGCAGCTGACTACGGCTCAGAAATACAGATGCTTTCAATGTATTTCAATAAAAACCACCTGTACAGAACAGGTGCATTAACTCCCCCATCAAGAGCTCTTGCATATATTGATGACGACTGGAGTTCATACTCGGATTGTGGGCTGAATGCTATTTACGGCTCCTCTAATGTCACCGTTATAAATTCTGAAAGCCAGACAACAGCAGAAAACTACCTTTCCAGCCTTGCTGAAGGATATGAATTCGTACACCTTATGTCACATTCCAGCCCATGGGGACACACTTTTAAAGTACCAACTGGAATGGCTGGAACTGTAATGGCTCCGGAAATTGCCCAGGTAAATCCAAATACAGCCTTTCTTCAACTTTTTTCCTGCTCAAACGCAAGATGGACAGAAACTGGATGCCTTGGTAACTGGTATCTTTTTGGAACCGACATGGGTTTACTTATTTCTGGAGCGGCAAAAACAGGATCAATGCTTGATTTTGAATATTTTTACAATCCTGTTGGCTCCGGTTTAACTTTTGGTGAGTCTTTCAGAGAGTGGTGGCAGTATGTGGCACAGTCTGGTTTTTCACAGTACGAAAGAGCATGGTTTTACGGCAATGCCCTTCTTGGTGATCCTACTCTAAAACCAATTGGTGGAAAATCGCTTAATGCTGGTATTCAACAAGAATACAGTTCCTCTGATGCATTTGCAGTTTCAACAAGCTCCCAGTCTGACTGTTTCCCAGCGGTAGATTCTCACAATGGTATGACTGCCATAGCCTGGTTAACCGGTGAAAATGGCAGATTAGACGTTGCAGCAAGGTTTTACGATGACAGTTCTGATAGCTGGAGCCAAGTATACACCGTGGATGCTGACGAATACTGGGACAATGCTGTTACTGTTTGCTTTGATGATTCTGGTGTTCCATGGGTAGCATGGAGTGATTTCGAACTGGCTACATATTCCTACAGAATAAAAACAGCACACGGAATTCCTTTTGAATCTGTTGTTACTGCTGTTCCGCAAGACGGGTATCAGGTAAATCCTGATCTGGCATTTTCAGACAGAATGTGGCTTGTGTGGCAGGATTGGCAGCCCACCGGCGGAAGAATTATGCTGAAAGCTCTTGACGGTTCTGTTTCAGTACAGCAGCTGAGCACTGTAGGTCAGTGGACAGAATCTCCAGTTATTTCAGAAGCCTCAGATGGGAAACTTCACGCACTATGGGTAAGACAGACTCTTACTGGAAGTTCAATAATGTGGTCCTGCGGTGATGAAACAGGTTTCGCCTCTCCAATTACTATTTCTACAAGTGCATTTTGCCATTCACCGGCCATCTCATGCATAAATGGTTCTCTTGTTGCCACATGGCAAACAGATGCTTCAGTTTCCACCATAACCGCAACCATATGGAATGGTTCGGCTTGGTCCACAGAAGAAATTATCTCTTCAGGTGAAAAACATTTCATCAATCCGGTTGTGTGTGAAACTTCCGAAGGTGATTTAGCTGTATACTGGCAGGAAGGCAGATCTAACGCTGTGGCCATGGCTTCTGTTAGAACAAGCAATAACTGGTCAGCCCCTTTCCAGCCTGTTTCCTTTTCAGGGCCAACATGGAGCCCTGTGGCATCAGGAGGCAAAGTATTCTGGGCTGGCACACAGGGTAGCGACTGGAATATTTATACCGATACAGACACAGGAATAGAAAACGGTACCAATCCTGAAATTTTTACCCCGTCCATTATGGCAAATCCAGTAAGATCAAATCTTGAAATTTGTTTACCTGTGGGCAACCCGACTTTTTCCGGTGTTATGAGTATTTTTGATATTACAGGAAGAAAAGTTCTAGAAACCAATGGAACCATACATCCTGGTGACTCATTTGTTCTAAATTGTTATAACCTGCCCAGTGGTGTTTACTCACTGGTACTGCAGAATACGGAAACAGCTGTACGATTCACTCTGCTTCAATAACAGGGCGTTTATCTAACCAGGTTAAAGAAAGGAAAACTCATGAATTGGCCACATTTTGGAGAAGCTATTTTTCTTGGTCTTACTGTAGGGCTGATGTTGTGGGTTTTAAAAAAACATGATGGTCAGAGTCGCCTTAAACTCTGGGTTTTTTCTACTGGAATATTACTCAGTCTGTACATAGCTCTGAAAATGATCGGTGTGTCTTCTGATGGCATGGGAATAAAAGTTCTTCTTGCTATTGGCATTTTGATTGCAGCAAAGACAATTCTGCAAATACTCACACTACTTCTTTGGGAACATCTTGCTAAAAAACACATGGATATCCCAATTCCCAGGTTGGTTGTTGATGTGATTAACTTCATCATCATGGCCACTGTGGCTGTGGTTCTTCTTAATGTTCTTTTTAATGTTCAGCTAACCGCTTTTCTGGTAACTTCCACTGTACTCTCTGCTGTTATCGGTTTGTCTCTTCAAGATATTCTTGGCAATGTTTTTGCTGGTCTTTCTTTGCAACTAGAAAGACCTTATGAAATGGAAGACTGGGTAGAAGTTGATGGTATACAAGGGGCAATTGAAGAAATGAACTGGAGAGTTCTTACAATTCGAACCCGTGATAACGATCTGATGACTGTTCCAAACTCCACTGTATCAAAAACAGTTGTAACCAACTTCAGCAAACCCACAAAACTACACTTAACCCATATCTCTGTTGGCGTAGCTTACGCACACCCACCAGAACGGGTAAAAAAGGTTCTAATGAGTGCTGTATCTGACACCAGTGGCATCAGCACTAAACCCTCACCAGTTGTTTTTTTAACAGACTTTGGTGACAGTTCCATAGAATATGATGTTCGCTTCTGGATCAAAGATTTCTCTAGACAACCTCACATTGAAGATGCTGTAAGGTCAAGAATCTGGTATTGTCTGCAAAGATCAGGAATGAGTATTCCATTCCCTATCAGAGATGTGTATCTTCATACAATTGCCGCAGATCACGAAGAGAAAAACAGAAGCGAACTCAAACTTGATATTATAGAAGAACTGAAAAAAGTTGAGCTTTTTAACCCACTAAATGATATAGATATTGAAACTCTTTCCGACAATTCTTCATTGCTTCGTTACACCAGAGATGAAGCTATGGTTAGGCAAGGAGATGCAGGCGACAGCCTGTATATAATTCGCTCAGGTTCAGTTGAAATCTCTTTAAAAACAGGCAGTAATGACCCTGTGATTCTAGCAAGTCTTGGCCCTGGAAACTGTTTTGGCGAAATGAGCCTTTTAACCGGCGAGCCCCGCTCAGCAACAGTAACAGCACTTGAAGAAACTCAGGTTGTTGTTGTTGATAAAGTCGGTATTAAGGCACTTCTGGAATCTAATCCCTCACTGGTTGAACCCCTCGGCTCCATGCTTGAGAAACGAAGAGAAGAACAGGCAGCTTCAAGAACTAAAGCATCAACACGCAAAAACAAAAACACAAACAAGTCTAAAGAAAAAAACAAAGATGATCTTCTTGCCAGAATGAAATCTTTCTTCAAACTTGGATAAGACTACTAGTTCTTACATTACAATTGTTTTTTGCTAAAGCAAATTCTTCTACAAGGGAATTCATTAATTCCTTTACTGAAACTATTTTATTAATCCTGAAGGCATTACTTCCAGCAAAGGCAAATCCATTCTCCAAATCGCCAATTCTTGCGTTTGTTAACGCCTCAGCAATGCAATAAGGTGCTTTCTTCAAATTACAGGTTTTCAGACACTTCCACAAGCAATTAAGTGGTTTGGTAATTCCACTTGCCATCTCTGAAAGGAATTTACTTCTTATTGCTCTCCCGGGAAGTCCTAAGGGACTATTGATAAGCATCAGATCTTCCTTAGTACAATCCACAAATGCTTTTTTAAATTCAAAATTAACATCACACTCATCTGTTGCCACAAACCTTGTTCCCATTTTTACACCTTTCGCACCCATTTCCAGAAACTTATTAATGTCTTCACCTGTAAAAATTCCACCAGCAGCAATTACAGGAATTGATCTTCCATACTTCTGCTCAAAAGGTTTTAAGGTGTTTATTACTTCCGGTAGTAACACATCAAGTCTAAACTCAGGTCGACCAATATTCTCCATGCTGAAACCCAGGTGCCCACCAGCTTCAGGCCCCTCAACAACAATGGCATCTGGAACTATTGAATAATGGGAATCCCAAAACTTGCAGATAGCTCTTGCCGCTCTGGAAGAGGATATCTTTGGTATTAAATTGGTTATACACGATCTTGCACGATCCACAGATATTATCTCCGGAACCCTTAAAGGTAATCCAGCTCCAATAAACACCATGGCAACATTTTCTTCAATCGCAACCTTCAGATGCTCATTAAAATCTGAAATCGCCATCATTATATTCAATCCGAACAAACCAGTGGTTCTTTTTCTGGTATCTTTTATCACCTCCCTTAGAATCTTAAAATCTGCTTCACTTGATTCCGGTTTAGTTCTTCCAATCGCAGCAGTTGAGATAACTCCAATTCCTCCTTCATTCGCCACTGCGGAAGCTAAATTTGATAACGAAACCCCAACTCCCATTCCTCCTTGAATAATGGGTAGACCTGCTGTAAATGATCCAATTTTCAACTTAGGCATTTGTATCTTTTTCATACTTACTCCATGATATTTAATTTATGTTGACGCCGCAAACATACGCATTTATGTTGGCGGTGTCAACTTTGGTAAGTCTCAGGAGTTTCAAGCTTGTATTAATTGACATGAGCTGGATAAAAAACAATGTTTCCTATATAAACAAAGGAGGATAATGAGTACTAAAACATACCATCATGGCAACTTAAGAGAAGAATTGATAAGCGAAGCGATGAAAACTCTTAATACTCACGGAATTGAAGCTATAACAATGAGACAACTGAGCAAATCACTTGGTGTTTCAAAAACTGCACCATACAGACATTTTCAAAACAAATCAGCTCTGTTAACTGCTGTGGCAGCAGAGGGATTCAGAAAAATGAGGATTTTGTTCGACAAATTTTCATATGCTGATGATCCAGAATCAACTCTTTCAGTAATAATGGAACGCTATATTGCTTTTGCTGTTACGAATCCGAAACTCTATAAGTTAATGTTCAGCAGAGAAATTTACCAGTTGCACGTTTCGGATGAACTTGAAAAAGCTGCTACAGAAGCATACTCTGGCGTAGCGGCTACTCTTAACGCAATTCATTCGCAAGATGATGCTTCTGTAAATATAAATACCGCCTGGGCGCTTGTTCATGGTCTGTCTCTACTGATTAACGAAAATATTCTTACTGTTAATGATCACGGTAAAACTGCACATGCTCTTCTTTCTTACGAAACCAATCCAACTACAGAGCAAATTTCCAATCAAGTCTCTTCA
This sequence comes from Candidatus Sabulitectum sp., assembly GCA_029938555.1. Classification (GTDB taxonomy): domain Bacteria; phylum Fermentibacterota; class Fermentibacteria; order Fermentibacterales; family JCC-6; genus Sabulitectum. Next base: position 30,905 of record JAOZUR010000028.1, read on the forward strand.
TCCATTGCTTTATTTATTAAAGGTTTATCAACAGCATCACAAAAAAATAATGTACAAAAGGCCGGGCAATAAGCCCGGCCTTCTGTTATCAATAAACAGAACTATTCGATTCTAGTAGTTGCACCTTCGATAGGAACGAAAAGTTCACACTCTACGCCAGGAACATTAAGGAAAAGGAATTCCTCTACGCGACCAGCAAAGTCAAGACGATTTTCCTCGTGGGCAAAACCATGACCTTCTTCTCCGTAAACAACATAAAGAACTTCAGTTCCAATGGCTCTAAGGGCTGCCACCATCTGATCGCTCTCTCCAATAACAACTCTTGGGTCATTTTCACCTTGAACAATAAACATAGGCATGGTCATGTTTTCAGCGAAATTAACCGGAGAAGCGGCATCAAGCATAATTCTGTCTGTTTCGTCTTCTGGATTGCCCACTCTGATATCCATCATGGCCTTCAAAGGTTTCCAGTAGGGTGGTACTGATTCCATGAACGTGTTTAAGTCGGATGGGCCAAAGAAATCCACTGCAGCGCAATAAAGTTCAGGAGTAAAAGCTGCACCTGCAAGGGTAGCATAACCACCATAGGATCCGCCAAGAATAACTACCCGTTCAGGGTCTGCTACACCTGTTTCAACAGCCCAGGCAACACCATCACTGATGTCATTCTGCATATTTCTGCCCCACTGCTGATTGCCTGCATTAAGAAATTCTTTACCAAAACCGGTTGAACCTCTAAAGTTAACCTGAAGAACAGCAAAACCTCTATTAGCAAAAAGCTGACAGAAAGGTTCATAACCGTAATAATCACGAGCCCAAGGTCCACCATGAACATACATAATGGTAGGATAAGGACCTTCACCATAGAATTCCGCATTTGGTAAAGTAAGATAACTTGGCAGTATGAAACCATCTCTTGAAGTTATTTCAACAGGCTCTACAGCAGCAAGGTCATAATCAGCAAGAGCTGGAATTGCTGTAAACATCTCTTCCATAGACTTATCTGTTCTGTCGTATAGGAAATAGACTGCAGGGTTGTCTACGGTGTAATAAACAACAATCCATGTGCTATCTGCATTGTCTCTGGAAGTTGTACCGAAATCTCCTTCATGAAATTCTGCTAAAAAATCCATGTCTGGCATGATAGATTCATTTAGAATTTCTCTTCTGCGTCTTAAGTAATTAAAGGAAATTGATCTTGGTTCACCTGTGTGCGGGTCAAATCCAACTCCACCGACATCAGCCAAGGAATCAGAAGTTATGAATGTTTGCTCACGAGTTTCTAAATCCATAAAATAGAAAGAGGAAAGGTTTGATTCAAGATTTGAAGTAAGATAAATACCACTGCCGTCATTTGTGAATCTTACAGGACTCCATTCTTCGTTAGAAGAAAATGTCTTAAGTTCTTCCCATTCCGAGTCAGCATCCCAGCGATGGTTAATTGTGATGAAACCATCTTCAGGATTAATTGTGTAATACATTCTGATGTTCATATCTTGATCTGGCATAAACCCTAAAACCATGTTTCCTTGTTCGTCTGTACCAGGGTTATCTGCAATCATAGTAAGCTCGCCTGTTTCCAGATCGCATGAATAAACATCAAAAAACATGGGGTTCTGTTCATTGGTCTCGATAAGAATTGTGTTAGGCTGATTCTCGTCTGTGGCGCTAACATAGGCTTTAACGCCTTCAATTGGAGTCAAGTCAACAACATCACCGGTGGAAACATTCAGCTGGTACACATGGGTATTTTCTTCCCCTGCCTGGTCCTGCATGTAAAGAATGTCTGTACCGTTTTCTGCCCAGAAATAATTTGTAACGCCCCTGTTAGTATCAAATGTAAGCTGTCTTGGCTCGGAAAGATCACGATCCATAACCCAAAGGTTAAGAACTGCTTCTGCCGGTGCAATGTAAGCTATTTTTGTACCATCCGGTGACAACTGTGGTCCGATTCTTTCAGGATTACCGAATAGAACTTCTCTTGGAATAAGTCTTTCAGCATTATCAGAACTAAAATGTTCAGGTTCAACAAATGGAACCTCTGTGTTTTCTTCACTGACTACTGCAATTTCACCATCACCGCATGCAAAAAACATCAGTAAAAGTGCTGGTGTAAGTAACAGAATTTTTCTCATCTTTTCTCCTTGTTTGGATAAGTGCGTGGATGTTGTACATGCAAGTATAGTATAGGGTGCAACCCCTCCCACAAACCGCAGTCATTTGCATTTAGTTGTAATTCTGCCATATTAACCATTGAAGTACTATCAGAGAGGAATTGTTATCTATGGATCGAGATCTCAAAGTTAAGATATTTCACTCTTTTAAAGAGGAAAATGAAGCAGAGAATAAACGCAGATCTCAAATGACCACAGAAGACAGACTGCATGAATTTGCAGTTCTCCAGGAACGCAGGTGGGGGGCGGACTGGGCAACAAAACCCATTGAGAAAGTCGTCTCATACGAAGAATCAACTGGTAACTAGCTAATGTTCTTCTCTACTGATATGAAAGATCTTATTTCATTTTTCCACAAGCATGAGGTTGTCTACGCTCTTGTAGGTGGTTTTGCTGTAAACTACTATGGCTATTCCAGAATGACTCAGGATACTAATTTTCTGCTCTATCCTTCAAAACAGAATGCAATAAGAATAATGAGTGCATTACAAGATTTCGGTTTTGGTAATGCCGGGATACCTCTGAGCCTTTTTGAAAAAGAAGGAACGGCAATACATCTTGGCGTTGAGCCAAACAGGATAGATCTGTTGACACACCTTGTAGGCGTGAGCAATGAGACTATCTTCTCAAACAAGAAAGAGATCACTCTGGATGGAATACAGGTGAACATCATCCACCGTTCAGATCTTATCCAAGTTAAAAAATCATCTGAACGTCTTCGAGATAACGCAGATGCAGAAGAGCTGGAAAAGCTTATAGACAATTAGTTCATCAGATCCAATGCAGTTACAACAAGTGCTTAAGTGTTTGCTGTCTTTCAGGCAAAAATGTAACAATTGCTCCACCCAATCCTAGAATTATAGCAAGACTAGATATCAGCCCGCTGGTAGTTACTCCAGAAAATAACTCGGTGACTTTTTCAATGGAAAACAAAGATACATAGTTGATATTTTCCAGATTCTGCACTTCAAGCCATTGTGCAAAGAAAAAACTAAGGATTACAGCACCCAACAGCACATAAGCAACAGATATCCACGGGAATACCGGACGCCGAGACATGCATCTTACCTGATATCCTTTTGGTTCAGCACCACTACTAACGCTAGAGGTCAGCAAATCATCAATCAATTCTTCCAGTTTATCATTACCCCAGGAGTTCATTTTCTCTCTCCTTTAATATTTCTTTCAGTTTTGTTCTGATCCTTAGAAGATACACTCTAACTGTCCCCGCGGGTATCTCCATAATTTCAGCCACTTCAGTTGATGACAATTCCTGAAAATAACTGAGTGTTATCAACTGTCTGTCTCTAAGAGAAAGCTGTGAAACTGCCTCTTCCAAAATAACTCTTGTGGCATCGTAAGAAGGTGGTAAAGTAGGATTAAGATTAACAAGCACTGACTCCTCTTCGCCTACTTCCATTTTCCTACTCCTCTTTTCCACAGCATTCAAACAGGTTCTTCTGGCTATAGTAGCTATCCATCCTGGAAATGCTGCAGGCTCCTGAAGCCTTTTAAGTTTTAACCAACCCTTTACAAAAGTGTCCTGACAGAGATCTTCAGCCATGTGATGATCACCTGTCATACGAAGAGCCATGGTATACACGAAGCCGGTGTAGTTTTTTACAAGGATACCGTAGGAATCTCTGTTGCCCTTCATGGCAGCCTGCACCAGCTTCGTTGTAATTTCGCTCACGACTGCTCTGGGTCCTTTTTGATAATAAAGAAAGCGATGATGAACTTAGCAATTGCCAGCATTGTCAAGATTGCACCTGCAGCCAACATTCCAGTAACATCAGTTCCACCAATAATGAATTTAAGTACGAAAAAAGCTAATCCAATAAACAGAAGAATTGTGGCTTGTATCAAATTTTTCTGTTTTGGAGGCGTTCTTTTCTTGTTTTCTTCCGCACCAATGGTAGCCACAAGCTGCTGAATAACTTCCGGTGAAGCATTGGTTGCAATTGCTTTCTCAATCACATTATACCTGGCCATTTTCCGTCGATGTGATACAAGCATGGCAATAATAACAATGGCCGTTGGCAGCCCCAAAGAAGTGGTGATGGCAACGATAGGTATTAAAGCATCCATTTTCTGATCCTTTCTGTTTGGGTTTCTAACAGTAGGACAGCAGAAGTACTGAAGGTGTTACACTTTCTCACACAATTCAATTTCAAACAAATTATAACATGTTCCTTATACATCTCACATTCATCACATGTTTCATGTCTGATTTCATAATTACGAATCGGCCGTATT
>JAOZUR010000131.1 GCA_029938555.1 Candidatus Sabulitectum sp.
CAAAAATGTAAACTGTTCCTCCGGTTTCACTGTAAATATTCACCGGCGTGAGCATTACTAACCGCAACATGCATATTCCCCTGTTTTTTACACAACTCAATAATATCTGGAATGTTTTTCCATCTATCCTTATCAATAATCATCCAAAGCTCGTCAGCTTTGTTAAAATTATATTCATCTTTTGCTTCTTTTTTCAATTTGTCAAAGACGCGATTAGGAGCACTTTTGGTATCGGTTTTACTTCTTGTTAACAGATGTAAGTATATCAAATCATTATTGAATTTTTCAGATGATCTTAGCTCTTCAAAATAGATTGGCTCAGTATTATTGCCCTCATAAGCTAAAACTATTATTTTTTCCTTCTCATCTGTTTTGCTTTTTCTAAAAATCTCTGCACGTTCTCTAGGCATATTCCTTAATCCTGATGCTGTAAAACCGTTAATTTATTTCTATTTCCAATACGCGGAATAGCTTTAAATCTACCCAACAAGTAATCTTTTCGAATTTGCTTGTCAAAACGAATATTATACTCCTCAAGAGAATGAATTTTTGTTGAACCATCTTTATCTTTTACAGTAAACCAAACTTCATCTTTTCTTAAAAGTTTTTGTGTTAACAAAGAAGATTCATGGCTGGCTAAAATTAGCTGACTGTTAATGTTTTGGCTATTAGAGAGAAACAAATCTATCAAATCATAAATCAGATTGGGGTGAAGACTTCTTTCCATTTCATCAAGAATGAAAACATTTCCTCCTTTTAATAAATCCATCAATAATGGGATATAATCAATGATTCTATTTGTACCATCCGATTCATCACTAATATCAAAAAAGACATCCTCTCCATTGGGCACTTTATGCTTTGTCATAAATTTGTGATACACAACAGAGTCTTCTTTTTTAGAAATAAAATAAGTAGTCTTTTTGTTAGACATAATGGTAACTCTAAAATCATCTGTTTTTTTATCCAGCAAATCTTCTTTAATTTTATTGAGTATAACATGAGGAATATCAATGTTCTCAAAATCTACCACTTCTAAACTAACTCCATCAATACCTGTATCAAAGTATTTTAAGAATTCTTGAAATATTGTCAGTAAATTCTCATATTCCTTTAACTCAAATTTTATTCCTTCTTTATACTTATCATCAGGAAAAATGATTTTTAACGAATTTTGAAACCAATCCACAACGTTTAATAAGTCATCAATGAAACTTACGTTTTCTTCAACTTTTCTAGTTCTGATTTCTTTTAAAAATAGCTGATTATTGGGAGTGCCTTTTGCAGTAAATTTCAGAAACTGTCGTTCCTCTGCTTTTTTATTTTTACTGTAAAGAAAATCTAAATCGAAAATTTCATCTGAATTCAGATTTCTTTCAAAGAGTTTTTTGTCACTAGTTTTAGTTATCTCGTATAACCACTCTTCGACTATTTCCTTAGAGTTAAAGACAAATCCATAAGCATAGTTTTTCCCTTTATGCTGTAATTCATATTCAATTCTTGAGTTTTTGTTCTGGTATTCTTTATCAAGTCTAAAGTTTTGAAAATCAATTCTCTTGTCTGATCTTGTACCTTCTAATACTAGAGTTCTACCAAAGTCTATAGCTTTTATCAAATTTGATTTCCCAGAAGCATTGGCTCCAAAAATAACAGAAGTTTTTAAGGTAGAAATTCGTTTTACCGGTTTGGTCTTATGGAGAGGCTTTAGCCTTCCTTGCCCGGGAATTAACGAAAACGATTGTCTCTCTTTGAAAGACATAAAATTCTCAACCGTAAATCTAATAAGCATAGTTACCTCCTCTATTTATGTAACTACAGTGAAAAAATCACATTCATGCAAGTTATTAAATTTATTGAGTTGATGCTTATTTACAAGTTCTCTCAAGCTTCGGTGTTGTTCTCTGGGTCTTTTGAATTTCCTTGTTACCCACAAATCACAGCTACGATTCAAGCACAGTCACTAAATTCAAAGCCAACAAAGAAACTCAAGAAAGTCTTTCCAGCGCAATTCCTATAAGACGTTCATCGAGAATCCGCAGCTTTCTTTCAGAAATCCACTCTTCGCCTGGCCAGTTTTTCAGACCGTTACGAATTGCCTCTACTGAGGAATCGCAGTTTTCTCTTTCAATAAGCCAATGCACTGTTGCAAGCAGTTCCAGCCCAAGGGGAGATTCAAAACCGTCGATGATATCTCTTGTGAATTCAAGAGCATCCCGAAACGGCTTAAAATCATCATTGTTCAAGTACTTCTGCAATTGTTCTTTTCTGCTGTAATCAAACCACACAGTATCAGAAGGCTTAGCATCAGACAGCCTTTTGCTGCAGTGCAGAAAACTGCCATCCAGAGAATTAAGAAGATGATGCAACCTATTCGTATAAGGACCATACTGCCCGGCAGAGAAACGCAAATCGAGAGGATTCTCATTACCCTTTTCACGAATCCCAAATTCAAGAAACCAGGCAAGTTTCTGTATCTCAATCAGCGAACACTCGATTCCCAAAATCCAATATTGCCTTACAATTTCAGCTATCATAGCTCTAGCCGGTGTTAATTTACTTACTCCTGATCTTTTAGAAATATTTTGATACACTGAAGTTGGTTCATAAACAAATACATCCACATTGCGTAAATCTCCCAGAGCTTCAACAATTTCATGCTTAACAAAAGCCCAATCCAGCCCACCATTACCACAACCTAAAGGTGGAATTGAAATTGATTGAATACTATTCTCAAGAATAAAACGTCGAAGATCAATAAGCCCCATGGTAACCCACTCAGGTTCTGTTTTATTCTTCCAATGCTTTTTTGTCGGGAAATTCACGATCCACTTTTCCGAATCATACAAATCTGAAAGTTTAGTTATAAACATTTTCCCCACCTGAACTTTATTCTCTCTACAAGCATCTTTGTAAAGCTTGTAATTTTCCGAATAAGCTTCTTTGAACATAAGTGCAATACCCTTACCCATTACCCCAACAGTATTCACCGTATTCACCAGTGCATCAGTTTCAGCATTAAGCAAATTGCCAGTTATGTATCTAATCATCAGAAATACCAGCTCTTTCTTTGATGAACAGTCATCTCTAATCCATTTTTCTTTATCATTGTTTCAATTGCATCCACTTCTCTT
>JAOZUR010000132.1 GCA_029938555.1 Candidatus Sabulitectum sp.
GTGAATTCATTATTGACAACCATTTAATGGAAGATTTATAGGTCGAAGTAGGGATAGATCCAATCTTCGTTCTTCTATCGCACTTATTCTTGGTGTCCCGAGAGCAGGTACAGGAAAAGCAAGCAGATATACAGATGGATTAGTTGAAATGCTTCAAGATGCGACAAAGAATAGTTCTGAACCTTTAACAGTAGATAGACTTAGAAGCTGGCAAGCTGCTCTTTTCCCCACAGGTTATTCAGGCCTTCACAGAATAATGGTTGGTGACTTTAGAAAAACCAGAGGTCTTATGGAGGTTGTATCAGGTCCGCCTAGAAATGACTTGTTTTGTGGATTGGTTTAACGGTTCAGCTCGTATGGATGGAATTCTTAGGGCTGCTCAAGCACACTTTTTTCTGGTTACTATTCATCTCTTTGAGGATGGTAATGGTCGCGTAGCAAGAGTTTTGACAGATATGGCTCTTGCTCAAGATGAGAAATGCGGAAGAAGGTTTTATAGTATTTCAACTCAAATACTTGCAGCAAGATCAGCATACTACGATGTTCTTGAAATCACCCAGAAAGGCCAGGGAGATATAACTGGTTCCTAGAGTGCATGGAGAAGGCTTTAGTATCATCTTATAGTAAGATGCAATATGTCGAGGAAAGAGAAACCGCAAAAAGGGATCTGGCAGACCTTCTTAAGAAGGGGATACTTCGAAGAGAACCTGGTGGAGGAAGAAGCGCAGCTTATTCTCTCATTTGGCCTGAGAAGAAATCTGAGTCAAAATGGTAACATAGTATACTATTAAGGTAGTCTACATATTTCCAATCATTAAAAAAAACAATATGGATCGGTTGTGCCCTTCGTATTTTACCTTTATAATAATATGAGGGGTTAACAATTACGTACTACTCCTTTGTTGGGTAGTGGAATCAAGGGATGTAGTAAAAAAAGGACGGGGAAATGAAATTTTCATCTAAGTGCTTACTTGTGTTGCTTACCTTTATCTTGGTGCTCTTTACAGCTTGCGGACAGCAAGAAGAAGTACCTGCTAATCAGCAAACCACAGAAGTGGGGGAGGAAGAATTACACCAGCCAATTACTCTTCAGTTGATTGCATTAATAGATAACAATCCTGAAATTGGGGAGATGTTAGAAGCTTCTATAGCAAAAGCGCTAGAGGTTAATCCTGACACTATAATGAATCCTGCACAGAACCTCGAGGATTATTATGCATTTATTGATAGAGTATCCAGAAGCTTACCTCAGAATATGCTTGAATGCGGCAGCGAGCTTTCTGTACGCGAACAGATGCTTCAGGGGATTTGTTACTACTATTTCTTGGTTAGCCAGCCTTTAGATGATCTAGAGGGAGTGGGGCATTTCTCAAACTCTTTACAATACTACGAACCGTTTGCCTCTTGGTTGCGCGATTTTGCAGTAGTTCAGGGCCAGTATATGGACACAGAAGATTCATGGAATCAGGAAACTTATGAAGAGATTTTTGCAGATACAGATTTTGGCATACAGGAAGACTGGTACGAAGATTCATCTAACTGGAACACTTTCAACCGATTCTTTTGCAGGTATCTCGCTTCTCCAGATGTTAGACCAATTTCTTCTTCAGAGGATGGTTCAATTGTAGTATCACCTGCTGATTGTGTACCACAAGGAGTTTGGCCAATAAGTGCTGAATCTGAGATTGAAGTTGAAAGTGGACTTACAGTAAAATTCCTTACTTATTACACTATTTATGATCTTTTAAAATCAGACAGTGAGTACAGAGATGCTTTTGCAAACGGTGTACTCACACATGCTTTCTTGAATGTAAATGACTACCACAGATATCATTTTGCTGTTGGTGGGGAGATACTCGAAAAGGAAATTCTTACAAGGGATGTCGCTTTAGAGGTATTATGGGATGAAACACAAGGTTTATACATTCCTCTCGATTCTACAGGATGGCAGTTTTCACAAACACTCGGTTATGTAATCGTTGATACAGAGGAATACGGTCTGGTTGCTCTTATTCCAATGGGCATGGCAATGGTGTCATCTGTTAATTTTGAAGATAATGTTTCAGTTGGCGCTACTCTTGAAAAAGGAGATATGCTCGGTAACTTCCTGTTTGGTGGTTCTGATTTCATCATGCTTTTCCAGGAGGATGCAAATTTCCAGATTACAGCACCAATGGAGAGCGATACTACTTATAACCATATACTTGTTGGTGAAGAGTTCGGTAGATTGAACGTGATTGACTAAACATTTTATCTTCTTTCTCTTAGTGAAAACTACATAAACATAAAGCCCTATGAGTCAATCATGGGGCTTTCTGGCACCTCGTTTCCCTATCAGTAAGATTAAACTTATAGGACTTTCTGTAACCCAGTTATCCCTGCACAGGAACTTTAGGATGAAATACAACGAGAGGGAATCACACGAACTGAATAAGACCAATAACATTAAGTTTCCCGTGTTCGCATTCACCAGTGGCTTTCCTTACTTGAGCTTCCTGACAAGCAAATTGAACGCCTAGTAGTTGCTCACGCCGGTCATTGTTTCCAGCCAGACCGGTCAAAGTTTCCAGTCTTTTCGCCGGAGTTATGTTGCCAAAAACAACTCCGGTTTTCCAATCAATAATCTGAGAAAAATCTCTCACTTCAGCGGCGCAGTTCATTAATTGCTTTTGTCTTCTTTCTGCGTTTTATTGTCTTCTTTATCAATCTCGGAATAAATCTTCCTCATGCTTTCTTTCTTGCTTACATCAAGTTCAATCTTGTATGAATTATGAACAATTCTGTCGAGAATTGCATCAGCTATTGTCGGGTCTCTTACAGTCTCATACCATTTGTCAGGGGGCAGCTGAGATGAGATAATTGTTGAACGGCTACCGTGCCGTGCCTTGAAGAAATCGGTGTGTCTCCTGAAATAATTGGGGCAGAAATACCAAAACGCCCTTGGACACTTTCAAATAGAATCCTTAGCATCTTCTTGTATTGAGTAAAAATTATCACTTTCTCATTAAGTTGTCTAATTTCCTGAAGCTTATCCAAGGTCCAACTCAGTTTAAGGCAACCAAATCAAAAGATAGCATTCGTATCAATCCCATGTACCACTGGACTGATAACAAGATAAAGTGTCATCTGC
>JAOZUR010000133.1 GCA_029938555.1 Candidatus Sabulitectum sp.
AAGGAATAAAATGGAAACACTAAACAATCTTCGTGTGATTGCTGAAAATTTACAGAAGCTCAACACTGAATACAGCAAGCTAAATTGGGCTAAGTATACCACTGGTTATGATTTCGGGGTTAATGAAACTTACCTTAAAATTGTTTCACTTCTCAAGAACAAACACCACTGGGAAACAATCCAGAAAAGCACCGACGAAGCGGTTACTCCATTGGAAATTCGAAAAGTCAAAATAATGCAAAACACTTTCAAACCATATCACCTGTCAGATTTTCTTAACAAACTTGACATAGAAATTCAGCAAGTAACCTCTACTCTTTCCGCAGTACTGAACACACATCGCTACACAGTAAATGGAATTGAAATGAGTTCTCCTGAAATAACAAGAATTCTTTCAACCAGTAATGATAGGGAGTTAAGGAAAAAAGCATTTCTTTCTCGTGCTCAAATAAGTGAACCACTTGTAAACGCCGGTTTTCTTGAACTTGTTTCCTTAAGAAAAGAATATGCAAAAGAAATTGGTGCTACAGACTTTGTGCAGCATAGTCTTCAGAACCAGGAACTAAACTCCGATACATTCTCGTCATGGCAGAAAGAGCTTCACAGCATCCTTCCGATTATGCAAAAAACACGATCAGAATTTGGTGAAAGAATCATAAAAACCTCGGAAGTTCAACCCTGGGATGAAGCCTTTATTGCTTCTTCAATAGCCCCTGAATTGAACCACAATGTGAACATGTCCAATTTCTACAAACCCATAAAAAACCTCTTTCGATCATTCGATTTTGACCTCTCTTCAATGAATATCACCTATGATGTTTTTCCAAGAGCCAATAAATCAGAATGGGGATACAACTTCCCCATTCAAACTGGAATTGACTCGAGAATTCTAGCAAATGTAAAAGATCAATTCTCAAGTTTTGGGGTACTTCTTCATGAAACAGGGCACGCAGTTCACAGTTTTATATCGGACCCTGAAGAAATTATTTTGAACAATGGAATTAGTGGCATAATCAGTGAAGGCATTGCTAATCTGTTTGGTTCATTCAGAAATAGGCCAGCATTCTACTCTTCATTTTTTCAAGACGACATGAATACTGCAGAAAAACACTTCAAGGAATTAACCAAATGGACTAGAGCAAGCCAGCTAATGGCTCTTGGAAGAATATTCTTTGATCAAAACATCTACAAAAATGATTTGTCAAACCTAAACGATATTAATGAACTCTACTGGAATACAAGAAAAACCTTGTTCAATCAGGAACCATACGCCGACAACCCAGTATGGGCTAATACCATTCACTATACAACACACCCCATATATCTGCACAATTATCTTCTTGGAGACCTGACTTGTGATATGCTTGAGGGCGTTTTTCTTAAAAAAGAATCAGTCAGTGACATTATGGAAAAACCAGCAGCATTTGGAGCATTTATTAGAAATGAAGTAATTAAGCCATCGGGAACACATCCATTCCCTGAATTGTTTGAAAAGATAAGTGGCGAGCCTCTTTCTCTGGCTTTTCTTACAAGAAAAATACAAAAGGAGTTAAGCTGTTAACTCATAAATATTTTAGGCTCATTTTTTGTATTTCATGTGAACCTCAGCCACTAAAAACGGATTCAAGCAATAAGCATAATTGGCCTTGTTTTTGGAAGGTATAATACAATGAAATACTGGTTTTACTCTGTTAGAAAGAATATCAATGATTAGTATAACAAGTGCTTTATTTACTCTATTGCTCCATAGTAGTATCACCTTTTTGGGAACATACCCTACAGAATTCAATGACTTCGCCAGAACTATTATCGCATTGCCTGATATGGGGTACTTGGTGATAGGTAGCACAGATGCACCTGATGCAGAAAATACTAGATTTATCAGAACAGACCCTTGGGGAGAAATACTAGAAAGCACAACACCGCCCTATTCAGAAATGTGTGCAGTTTTAACAAATGATACCAATATTGTTCAGACCTACATTTATGAGAATTCTCTAATTGTTCAAAAACTCACTACCCAAAACACCGAAATATGGAAAAAATCATTTCCTGAGTATTCTCATTACTTCCCAAAGGAAATATTATTGTGTTCTGACCATGGATATCTTATTTTATCAGCTTATCAATATCAGGAATCCAGTATACAAAGTGTGTTAAAAACTAATGCTTCCGGTGAAGTAGAATGGGAAACTATAATTCCAAATTCTGCTCCTACTGCTGTTACACAAAATGAATTTGGTTCTTTCCTTACTACTTCTTTAACAGATTCAGGCAGTAAAGTATCAGTTTTGAATAGTGCTGGAGAAGTTCAAATTGAAATTGAATTATCTCAAATAATACTAAGAGATATTGCTTTCATAAACGAGCTAATTGTAGTTGCCGCAGTTACTGATGGTATTATTTGCCTCAACGAAGCAGGAGATACTCAGTGGCAATACTTATCTCAGGACACAGTCGAAATCTTCAGCCTTTCTGAAACTATGGATAATTGCATAATTGCCTCAGGAAGTATTATGGAAAACTCAGAGAGAAGGGCTTTTCTTGTAAAACTTAATCAGGATGGAACTGAAATCTGGCAAAATCAATTCGGATATGGTTCTTCCTTTAGATCCATTTTTGTTCAAACCTGTTCTGATTATGGTTATTGTCTAATTGGAGGATACATAGAGAATGCCACTCTAAACTCATTTGTGATTAAAACTGATTCAGAAGGTAATCTAAATCAGCAGGGATTTGAATCAAACTATAATTTTAATGAACCACCCTCAATGTTTGAAATTTGCAACCCTGTCATGAACAAATCTGTTAATATTCAGGTTAATAACTTTTCGCAGCCTTTCCTCTCTTTGATAATCAGAGATCTTTCAGGCAGAACTATTTATACACAAGTTATACAGGGTTATACAGGCGATACGCAAATTACCGTCAACGAATTACATACTGGTACTTATTTTGTTTCAGCTTCCACTAACAATTCAACCGAATCAATGAAATTTGTTGTAATCAGATAGGCATATTCTTTAACATAAAAGTGCTAAGTTAAACCAGAAAATCGGCTTTCTGCAACCAAGCTCTATACTATGCTATCTGAAACTCATCATGTTTATTGGTAAACAGATA
>JAOZUR010000134.1 GCA_029938555.1 Candidatus Sabulitectum sp.
TTCAATAGATAGTTTGCATATCGTGCTTTTCGAGTCTATTCCTTTATAGAACTTTTGCTCACGCCGGTGAACATTTACACTTTTTCACTGGTGAAATACCTACAAAACTAGTCATTCTTTTATACAATACAGAGTAACCTCGCATACATGCCTTGTGACCCAATGCACAGCTTAACCAGGTTTTACCGGCATCGGTGGCTCCTGTTATTAGAATTCCCAAATGATCATGAATCACCTGCATGATGACAAACGAGACCAGTTGCCTTTTCGCTCTGGGCTACGCCCTCCGCTACAATGAGGCTGAAAAGGCAAGAAAGACAGGGGAAGGAGTCCACCTTAAAGAACATTGTTTGCTGTGTTGACAACCCGGGCCACTATAGTTTTTGAAAATAACAAAATTAAGAACATAAACCTTGAAGATGAGTTACTGTTCCAGGATGTTACTTATGTTGAAAGTCCTGCTTATTTGCAGTTGGCGAATGTGCTTAAAAATGCTGAGACTTTTTTTGATTTTGATATGGCGGAATCTGGAAGGCTTTCTAGAAATCGTCCCAAAGTATTATTTCACATAAAAGATTTGATGAATAAGTTAGAACAATCCATGTACTATGCTGATTCACTGTCTGAGACTAATAGGGATTTGTTATCTTCTCTTGCAGCAATTGTTGATGGAGAATTCAAGTACGATGAAAAAGTTTCTGAATTTAAGTTTCACAGAAACCATAAAAAAACAGTGAAAGCTGTGAATATAGCATCAGGTATAAAATCATTTGGAATGATTCAGTTATTGATTCAGGCTAATGCTCTAAATGAAAGAAGTATGTTGATTGTTGATGAACCTGAAAACCATCTTCATCCAGAGTGGGTTGTAAAGTATGCTGATATTATTACCGAGTTGGTTAAGAAAGATATATCAGTTCTTATAAATTCTCATAGTCCATACATGATACAAGCTTTAAGTTATTTTGCAGGGAAAAAGAATATTAAAGATAAGACCAATTTTTTCTTAACAAAGCGAATTGATGATTCTCAGATGACTACTTTTGAAAATGTTACTGAGGATCTGGAAAAAGTATTCCAGGCTCTTGCTGAACCAATAAATAGAATCATGTGGTGATTCGTGCCAGCCAGTACATTCTTAAATAGACATAGCTAATGTGGCACTTAATGGGGAAAAATTATTTGAAACAGCTCAGATAAAAGATCTGGATAAATCCCCATGCGTGGAATCAACAATAGTTGTTGAATGTCCAGCTTATTTTTCTTATTAAGATCAAGTTGCATTGAACCACTTTGGTTCAATTTTCTTTAAATGTACCTTTTTAGTTCATGTGGATTCTATAATTTGATGCCTGTAATTAAATTTTTTTGCTGTGTTTTGGGCTAATTGCCCGTTAACTTGCGTTTGGAAGTGGGTTTCTTTATACTCTTGGATACCCCTTCATGGAGGATAAATATGCTTATTAACTTTGCTGTATCAAATTTTCTTTCTTTTAGGGAAGAGGCAGAGCTTAACATGATACCGGCAAAAAGCCGGAAAATGAGAGATCATATACTAATTGAGACAGTAAATAAAAAAACAGAGGCTCTTCCTGTTGCTGTAATGTATGGAAACAATGCTAGTGGCAAGAGTAACCTGATTGCAGCTCTACAGTATATGCAGTCTTTTGTTATAAGGGGAGTTGCCCCTAGATCAGAAACAGGAGTAATTCCTTTTGCCTTAGATGACAAATCCAGAAATGAACCCAGCAGGCTTGAAGTGATATTTAGACAAGATGATGTTGTTTACAGTTATGGGTTTGTAGCATCCAGCAATATTGTGCATGAGGAGTGGTTGTTCGGATACTTTACATCACAAGAATCACTTGTATTCGAGAGAGTATCTTCTGATGGTGGAGCTACCACTGTGAAGTACGGTAGCAAGCTGATAAAAGAGAAGGGGAAGAAATTTCTTGATGTGTATGGGTCTGGTACTAGACAGGAGCAGTTGTTCCTGACAGAACTCTTTAAGCAGAATACAAAAACTATTGAGTCCGTCATTAACTGGTTCCATTCATCACTTATTGTAATTACACCTCATACTGCTTTTACAAGTATTGATGTGAAAGCAAAGAATGATCTTAAGTTCAGAAGTTTTTTGGAGAAGTTTCTGCGTGCGGCAGATACCGGAATAAGAGAAGTTTCTTGTCATGAAGAAGATTTTGATAGGTCTAAGCATCTTAGAAATATTCCTGACGAAATAGTGAATGATATTCTTGAAAAACTTGCATTACAGGGGGATGGAACACTAAATATAAATATGCCAGGTGAAGGTGCAGTCTTAACCAAACAGGGTAATTCAATCAAGTATATGAAAATGCGTTTTGGACATTCAGGTACGGGGGGAAGAGTTTTCCCTATTGATAAAAAAAATGAATCTGACGGTACCAGAAGGCTAATTGAAATTGCTCCGGCCCTTGATGCTGTAAGATCAAAAGATATTGTTCTTGTTATCGATGAATTGGATAGAAGTCTACATACAGATATAACAAGATTTTATGTTAAGACTTTTTTAACCCAGGTTGTGGAGGGAGAACATCGGAGTCAGTTAATTTTTTCTACTCATGATACAAATCTACTTGACAGAGAGCTTTTTAGAAAAGACGAAATCTGGTTTATTGAGAAAGATATTGAAGGGGGATCTCACCTTTCAAGTCTTGCTGAATATAAAGTTAATAAAGGCCTTAATTACGAGAATGGCTATCTTAATGGCCGATTTGGTAGTGTACCCCTTCTTGGAAATATTAGCTGGTTATTGCATGAGGATAGTAACGAATGGGATTAACCTCAAGAAGGAAGCGACCTTTGAGGAAGGATATTTCGCATCTTCGGGATGCAAGTTTGGTTATCATAGCATCCGAGGGAGAAATTACAGAAAAAGTCTACTTTGAATCAGATTTATTTAATTCGAGGCGCATACAAGTGCAAGTGCTTGAAACCCAAAAAGGTCATTCTTCTCCCAAAGCAGTTTACCGAAGATTGAGAGATTTTAAAAAGAAGTATCAACTTAATGATTCTGATAGGTTGTGGGTGGTGATTGACAGA
>JAOZUR010000029.1 GCA_029938555.1 Candidatus Sabulitectum sp.
ATTGCAAAATTTTGATGTTACTACCAATGAATCACCTAATAGTAAACCGGATAAACTGTATACGTGAAGATTGCCGCCATTCTCTGATTTTGAAAGTATTGCAAGTGAAGTATCAGATAATGCTATTACATCAAATCAGAAGACTTGCCTAAAGACAAAACAAAGCTAAAAGCTCTGATTCAAAAAACTAAAGAAAAAGCAATAACTCAACTATTTCAATACAAGCAAAGCCGCAGCATTACCTGCAAATTGATCAAGCTGAATCAAAAAATGACTGTAACATACCCTTGTTACGAACACTAACTGTATGTAACATGCCCTTGTTATAGACAAAATGCAACGCTCAACATTTTGCAGATATGAATAAATGCTTCAGGCGGAAGCTGTTATGCCTCCGCCTGAAATTTTGTACTATTCTTAGACTACTTCAAACTCTTTTCAATACCCTTAACAGCTCTAAGACCATCGGCTATTGCGGAGATTGCATCTCCCGCACCTGGTGTTATGTCTCCACCGGCAAAGATGTTCTTGTAACCTGTGTACTGGTTATCGTTAACTATGATCCGGCCCCATTTAAGCTTCATTTCCTTCTGCATGCTTTCAGGAATGAATTCAATGTCTGAGGTCTGACCAATTGCCGAGTAAAGAATGTCTGCTTCAATTACATGTTCAACATCATCCTTTGGTTTCGGAGAAGGTCTGCCACCCTTAGGGTTAGGTACCATTTTAGCCTCAAAGTAGTAGTATTTAATTCCAGTTTTGGTTTTCTCAATTCTGATAGGAATTGTTTTAACTCTGAAATCAATATTTTCTTCAAGTGCTTCGTGGATTTCCTCATCATCTGCAGGCATGTCTTCAACACGCCTTCTGTAGGAAAGAATTACATCTGCCCCAAGCCTTACACAAGTTCTGGCAGCATCCATGGCAACATTTCCTCCGCCAACAACCACTATTGTTTTACCTTTGAGGCTTTCGCTATTTTCAGGCGATTTCATCAAAAGTTCAAAAGCGGGTTTAACTCCTGGAAGGTCTTCCCCTTCAATTCTCGCACTTGATGGTTTCTGAAGGCCTACGGCAAGGTAAACTGCATCAAATTTCTCTGAAAGCTCGCTGAGCAATTTTTGAGAAATAGTTTTGTTGTAGTGTAACTTTACTCCGGCTTCCTTAAACACTTCCATCTGTTTAGCTAAACCACTTTCTGGAAGTCTGTATTCAGGAATAGCTTTCCAGGCAACTCCTCCACCCTGTTCAAGTTTGTCGTAAACATGAACTTCATAACCCTTGCGGGAAAGGTAATAAGCTGCACTTAGACCGGACGGACCGGCACCCACAACAGCAACTTTTTTACCATTTGGTTTACCTGGTTTTGATTCTGCTTCAAGAACCTCAGAAAGAGATTCAAACTGCTCGCAGGCAAATCTTTTGAGCCATCTAATTGCAATGGCTTCACCCTGATAACCCATGGCGCATACTGTTTCACATTCACGGGTACAAACTTTTCCACACATTTCAGGAAGTGGATTGTTGTCGTAGAACAATTTTACAGCGTCAACGAATCTACCTTCAGCAATTGCCTTCAAGTAATCGGGAATATGCATGTGAGCAGGGCATGCACTTATGCACAAACCACACTCAATACATCTGGATGCTTCATCCATTGCCTGCTGAACAGTATAACCCTTAACAACTTCATCAAAATTCTTGATTCGTTGTTCAGGTGTTTCAATTGTCATTTCTTCTCTTGGAGAACCTGCCCATCCAAGAACTTCATTATCTTGTTTGAAGCCTTTTTCATTACCATCCCATGGTTTTTTGTCAATTCCAGGGGTATAACGGCAAGTGTTTGGATCTTCAGTAACCCAGCTGTATTCATTTGAAAGACTTAAAGAGCCTGTTGAGCAAACATCAATACAGAGACCGCACCAGCAGCACCGACCGTAATCAACAGTAGGCCTGAGGCCGGAATCACCCTTTGATGTTTCAACTGTGTCTTGCTTTGTCATATCAATTGCTTTGTTTTCACAAATAACAGCACAACTGCCACAACCAATACACTTGTCTGAATCATTCTTATGAAAACCCCTGTACCGATCTGCACCGGGATTAGGCTGAGTTGGATATGGGATTGTATCTACTTTTTTAGCTGCCCTGGACCAGGCCAGGAATGGTGAAATTACATCTGTGAATTTCATATTAATTCCTACCTTTCTATTTCTGGCGGACATGTGGTAAGACTTACCATGATGTTGGAAACATCTGCGATATTTGCACCCACAAGCATTCTTTCAAGCAGCGGAACTGCATGAACATACGAAGGACCTCTAACATGTATTCTTCTTGGTGTTAAAGAACCGTCACTTACCACATAATAACCATACTCACCACGGGATGATTCCACTCTGGTGTATACTTCACCTGCTGGAACCCGCCATGTGGTAAGGTTGGGTAATTTCGTGGCAACCGGACCATTCTTGGGCATTTTCTTCAGTATCTGTCTGATTAAAGACATGCTCTGGCTAATTTCTCTTCTTCTTACCATTGCTCTTGCGAAGATGTCATTTCCAGTTTCTGTAACTACATCAAACTCAAGCTGATTGTAAACCTCGTAAGGGGCATCTTTTCGAAGATCACGGGTGGAACCACTGGCTCTAGCCACAGGGCCCACAAGACCGTACTCTTCAATCCATTCAGGTTTTACAATTCCAACACCCTGTGTACGAAGTTTGAAAATTGCATTGTTTAGTACAAGGCGATCGAGCTCTGGAAGCCTTTCTTCTATCTTCTTCAGAACAGCTTCAACTCTTCCCTCAAACCCTTCAGGCAAGTCGCGTCTAACACCACCAGGCTGAATAAATATATGATAGATTCTTGCACCGGTAAGTTCTTCAAAAAGGTCAAGAACAAAATCGCGGAAGGTGATTCCCCACATGCCAGCAGTATGCAGGCCAAGTGTACCTGACTGGCCTCCAAAGGCCATAAGATTCACTGCAAATCTTGCCAGTTCAAGAACAAGAGTTCTAATCCATTTTGCTTTTTCAGGAACTTCAATACCTGCAAGCTCTTCAATTGCCATAGCGTAACATTCTTCATTTATGTCTGGTTCAGGCACGCAAATTCTACACACAAGGGGGAAGTTCTGAATCCAGAGTCTTTTCTCCATTAGCTTTTCAAAAGCTCTGTGCAGATAACCTACATGAGTAATTGCCTTTGTAACCTGATCACCATCAAACCACATTTCAATACTCATGTTTCCTGTAACACCAGGGTGCTGAGGACCGAAGTACAGGTGTGTGGTTTTTTTCGGGTCTGTTGCGGGATCAATAACTGCACCCATTACTTTTCCTCCTTCCGTTTTTGCCCCATAGGGGTGTTCCATTCGCCGACCATGTCGCCGATATACTGCCTTGGATCAAGGTGCTCACGGGGCTGCCTCTCACCATATAGTTTCATGGAATATTCTTCTGTAAGGAAATCTCTTCTCATTGGTGGTATATCTTTCCAGCCTTCAAGAAGGAAATCTTCTCCTTCTCGTGGGTTACCTGGGAAACTTATTCCAAACATCTCGAATATCTCACGCTCAAAGGCACTTGCAGCTGGCCAGATATCACTTAGGGACGGCACAATACAGTTTTCTCTTGGATACCTAGCACTGATAAGAAGAGTAGTTTCATTGTTGTAGTTTTCCAAAATCCAAGTCATTTGAAACAAATTCTCTTCCATCCTGTCAACACTGCTTATCAGCTGAAGAGTTTTAAAACCAAGACTGGTTTTCGCCATAAGAATAGCGTCCATAGCTGAAGCTTTTTCTACCTCCACGTGAAGATAGTTATGCATTTCTCTAACCAGCTTCAATAAGGGGAAACGGATTTCCAGCTCTTTTTTTGTTTTGTCAATCATATTTTCACCCCTTACCAGTTGTAATCAGGAAGATCCCAATCAGTGATGATCTTCTTCTGGTTTTCCCGGTAATAATCCAGGTTTTCCTTGTAATGTTTCCATCCCTGTGCCCTGCCATCTTTGATCTTCTGCATTAGAAGACTAAAACCATCAATGACAGCTTCAGGTCTAGGCATGCATCCCATTACATAAACATCCACCGGCAGGTACTTATCAAGTACATTCAGTGTGTTGTATGAATCAAAATACATTCCTCCATTTATGGTGCAGGAACCAAGGGCTATGATATACTTAGGATCCTGAATTTGCTCATAAACCCTGATAACTCTTTTTAAGGTTTTAGTGGCAAGATACCCTGATATTATCAAAACATCCGCCTGCCTTGGTGTAGGTCGCATGGCAATTCCAAAACGCTCCATATCAAATCGTGAAGTGCCAAGTGGTCGAAGCTCAATTGCACCACACCCGGTACCGTAAGCTGTTACCCAAAGGCTATTTGCCCTGGCCATATTATTGATTTTTTCTAACATTCCTTTTTTTACCCCGGGCTTTTCCGGGCGCTGATTGCAATACATCACAACCTCCTAAAGCATCACGCGGATAAGATCCACGAGGGCAAGAGATGTTGGAACAAACCAGAGAAATCTAATGCTCTGTTCTGTTCTGAATCTTGGGAATACCGAACTAACAACAACTGGATACATGTAAAGAAGGAAAGTTTTTACTAAAAGACTAATCCAATTTGAAGCGCCACCGAACAGCAGACTTACAAAAAGAATCAATTTTGCAGTCCCAAAAAGAGCTCTGCCACTGAACATAAACGAAAGGAACCTACTGCTGTACTCTGTTGGAGGTCCAATAGGGATTTCCTGAGGAGCCAGCACAATGCCAAACGGATATGCCATCTGCATTGGAAGGAATGCTATAAGCGCTCCTGCTGATGCAAATGGGAATCGGAAAATATTCCAACTTAGTATCCCCGCCTGCTGAGCTTCTACAATGCCTTCTATTCTGAAAGTTTTTAGTCCCACTGCAATTGCCACAACGGCAATAGAGAAAGACAATTCATAAGAAGACATCTGAGCAAGACCACGGCTTACAGCAATCACTGCATAAGGATGACCGGAGTTACCGGCACCAAGAGCCATTCCAAGGCAGCCAAAAAACATGATGTAAATCACCAGGAAAATATCACCGGCAAAAGACATGTTGTAGGTGATACTGTTTCCAATAACCAATGGAACCATGAGCAATACACAGATAGCTCCTGTGATTCGGAACATTGGAGCCATCCAGAACATTCCTCCATGATGAATAGAGGATGTTTTTTTGAACAGCTTCCACATATCGATGAAGTTCTGAGTCACACGAGGACCCATTCTTCCATGAATTCTTGCAGTAACAGTTCTGGAGATACCGCCTAGCAGCAATCCCCATGATAACGCTCCAAGAATTGTCAGCACAATAGAGACGATGTTACCCATAGTTACATCCCTCCGTTCAGGAATACGAAAAGAAGCAGGAGGAAAATTAGAGAGTGAGCAAGATATGTTCTACCATCACCGGTGAACAAAGCACGCACACCATCCCCCAGCATATTAAATGTTTTGTTTACACCTGAGAAAATTTTCTGAGCATGAATTTTCGGCAAAAAGCTAAGTGCCCTCTGATAAGGTCTGAAGAAGTTGTTAGAGTAATGCACTTCATCTGCCGAAGGAGGCATCTCACCTGCAAAACCGATATCAAGCTGCCCAACATACTTGGGCTTGTGGCCTGATATCCAGTAGAATACAAAAGCAAATCCAAAGAGACCCATAACCATCAGCCCAACCATCCAGGCGTTCCATGTTCCCATGGTGGTTAAAACCATATCTCCCTGAATAACAGGAGCCAAACCGGATAAGCCAATCTTTTCAAGCACTGGAACCAAGAAGTTAAGAAGAATAGTTGGTTTAAAACCTAGAACCATTATCGCCATGGCCAGAAGAGCCTGAGGAATTAATAATGGAAGAGGCGCTTCCTTGGCATGAGCATTCTTGGGAGAAAGCTGACCGAGGAAAACTCCGTGAAGAAGTCTGAATGAGTAAAGAAATGCAACAACAGAAGCAAACATTCCAACTATCAATACAGGCAACCAGCCCTGTTCAATCAGACCGTTGTAAAGAAGCCACTTGCTTCCAAATCCTGCAAGAGGAGGAATACTTGCAAACGAAATCACGGAAATAAGCGTGAAAGCGAATGTCCATGGCATTTTTTTAACCAATCCACCTAAGTTGTTAAACTCTGTTGTTCCTGTTCTGTACAGAACACCTGCTGCACCTAGGAACAAAGCCATCTTGAAGATAAGATGATGAATTGTATGATAAATAGCTGCAGTCCAGCCAAGAATACTGGCCAAACCAAGACCCATAAGAATGTAACCCAATTGTGAAACACTGGCGTGAGCAAGCATTTTTTTGTAATCAGGTGCAAGAGCTGCAAGAATCGCCCCACCAAGAGCGGTAAGTGCACCAATCCAGGCAATTACCCTGCCCCATGGCAAAGAAGCTGAAGATGAATTAACCGCAACAGCCACCAACAGAAGTACAGCTGCTTTGGAAGAGGTTCCCGACAAGAATGCCGGCAAAGTACCAGGTGCTGCAGGGTATGTGCGTACATTCCACAGATGAGTTCCAAATTGACCCATTTTTACCAAAGCTGCAATTGTTATTAAAACCGCTGGCACTCCGGCCATGGCAAAACTTCCTTTGGAGAGAAGTATTCCACCAAGAAGGAGATAACCGGAAAGTGAAGCAAACACTGCATACCAGAAAGTTCCTTTTGAAGCAGCAGTACCTTTGCTAACACCAATAACTGCTGCGAACGCAGATATTTCCCATAACAGATAAAATGTTAAACCATTACCTGCAGCAGGAAGAATAGTTAGTGCCGCACCAGAGATAAGAAGCCAGAACCAGTAGCTTTTTTCGCGACCTATTCTGTTAAATACACCAGGCAGACAAAGAAGCGTTCCAATTGCAAACAGCCCATGGAAAATATTTCTAAGACCTGCTGATTCAATAATCGAGCCTGAGAAATCAAGTGCCCCCCATGACATGCGTGTTATCCATACACTTGCAAGAAGCATAAGCAGAACAGCTGCAACTGCTGAAGGCCGTTTTGCGGATTTCTCTCCGGTTTTTTCAGACCTGGCACTCCAGAACCGGAACAGGTAAACTGCTTCCAGCAACAGGCCAGCAAGAACTGCATAAAAAATCACAGGGAATCCTGAAGCCAAATGAGCTAAGAAAGCAAATTTTGCCCAGAAAATCGGCAGTGGTGGAATTCCAGCGAGAAGAAGTATTGGAACAAGGAAAAGCAAGGTTCCAAAACCGCTCCACTGATCTTTTTTCTCTGGATTTCCAAGCATGAACAGACTAAATTTCGCTATTGATGAAAATATCATCAATACAATAACGGTCTGGGTATAAAACGCACCTGTTGTTGTGCCTGCTGCAACAAGAAGCAATGAAGCATAAGCAGAGGTGGAGTAACCCATAATTCTACCAGAACTTGATGCCCGAAGGCCAGCAAGCTGGCTGAATACAAGACCGGCAGCGCCAATCCATGCGTAAATAATCGGATTACCTATAGGAAGAAGTGGAAGTACTTTAGCTGCCCAAAGAAGGACTGCAAGACTCCATGTTGCACTGTAAAGACCTGCAACAATTGAACTAGTTCCCTGATAGAAATCAAGCCCCCACCCAGTAAGAGGGAATGCTTTAATTTCTGTTACAATCACTGTGAGTAAAAGAATTGCTACAATAACAGCTGACGCCCCTGAAACATTACCAAGAGCTGCAAGGGTAAGCATTCCTGTTGAGCGGTACAAAACAGCCACAGCAAGAAGATATAGTATTGTTACAAGACCAGAAACCAGAGCTGCCTTTATTGCAGCTTCCCATCTGCTACCACACTTACAGGCAGCGGTCAGGCCAATTGTTACAATTGATCCGATTTCCAGAAAAACAAATGAGTTAAAAATATCAGTTGCAAACAGCAAACCAAGAGATGCTGTAAGAAGTGCAAGAATTAGCGGTTGACTCTTTGGAGTAGTCAGTGCAAATCTATGCAGTGAAAAAATTGTAGCAGCATACATTACTATTGCTGCAAGTGTGCCACCGGCGGTTATCTCCAGATTGATACTCAAAGGAGGAGATCCAACACCTGTGGAAAGAATAACCGAGTCAGAAAGATCTCGAAGATTCCATGCACCCAATTGGATTGATAACATAATAACAGCAATCAAACCGGCAGTAAGCATCAGATAGCTCACAACCCGGGATGCTTTGGGGCTTTTTCCAGGAAGCCATGCATTAATAAAGGCCCCTAGAAGCGGCAGGAAAATAGCTAGTGCTTTTACCATCTCAGCTCCTTCATTCTTCTAACATCGGCAGAGCCGGATTTGCGTGAAGCAAGAACACCAACCACCACAAAAAGAGCAGCAACAGCCACGCCAATCACAATAGAGGTTAGCACAAGTGCTTGTGGAAGAGGATCAACCATAGAGGTAACAGATGCGTCTACAATGGGGGCTGAACGATTTGGCAAGAATCCGCTCCATACAAGAATCAGATTTACTCCAGTATCAGCAAGAGTAAATGCAAGAGCGATTCTAAGTATATTTTTTCTTGTGAGAACTCCCCATAAACCAATAAGTACAAGACCGGCAGCTGTCACAACAAGCGACCAATAAAATAGCGACTGAGCTGTCATTTCTCACCTCCAGCTTTTCTATAGGAAGCAAACACTCCTGATAACTCACTTGCAACTTTGGCACCTATAACCAGTGAAATCAATGGAATGATTCCTGCAGACAAGAGTTTTCCAGGTGAACCAACTGGAAGAACCTTATTGTTAAGGAACTGTCCCAATGTCATCATTCCCCAGAAACCAAGTAAACCGAAAGTAAGCCCAGCAAGAGATTCAATTGATGCAAGTAGTCTTGACTGACCTGGAATAGTATTACTTCCAAGCATTATCAGCAAGAAAGCTGATGCCACAACCGCTCCTCCTGGAAAACCACCACCAGGGCTAAGATGTCCATGAGAGATTATGTAAATTCCGAAGAGCACAATAGCGCCAGGCAGTACGCCTGCTGTGAATGAAACAATCGAGCTTGACGGTGTGGGATTTGCTCCCATTGGAATCAGAGTAAGAATCAATACTACTGCAGTGGAAGCACTGAATAGTACTACTACCTCGCCTAAAGTATCAAGTCCACGATATGCAACAACAACTGCTGTAACCAAGTTCACTGAACCAGTATCATCAACACCCCGTTGTGTGTAATTATGCCCGGTACTTCCTAATTCTAGAGGAACGGAATAATTGGAAAGTGACGAAACCACTATAGCTCCAAGAGCTAAAACAATAATCAGCCCTACATAAGTGCGAATCATTCTTCTCCTCCAATCTTTCCTCTACCCCAGAGAAAGATCACAGTAGAAATAGCAGCGCCAATGCTTGCTTCGGTAATTGCCACATCTGGAGCATCCATTAACAAAAACAAAACAGAAGCTGAAAGACTGACAAAAGCAACAATGATTATTGCAGAAATCAGTTTTCTTACCACAAGAGCTGCAACAGCTGCAACAAGCATCATCACACCTATCCCAATGGATGCGGCTGCAAGAAGAGACATGTTCACTTGTCACCACCTTTGTTGTCTGCAAGATCATCGATGATCAGATTGTCAGGTTTCTCGGAAGCATCATTGTGTGCTGCACGAGCTAAAGCGTGGCTTGAGACTGGGTTTGTAAGTACTATAAAAAGCACAACAAGAAGCAACTTTGGCATCCATGTTGGTTCAAAAAGACCTATTCCTAAAAGGAAAAGTATTGAACCAAGGGTGGTTGCCTTTGTTCCTGCATGCATTTTGTTAAAAACATCAGGCATTCTGAAAACACCAAGGCCACTTGCAAACAAAACAAGAGCGCCAAGCCCTGTGAATACATGAGCAAGAATATCTAAAAAACTCATTTCAACCCCCCATCCAGGTATCTTGCAATTGCAAGAACGCCAAGGAAAGAAAGAACAGAATAAACCAAAGCCACATCAAGCAGCATTGATCTACCCTGAAGAAATGCAACAAGAACTAAAAAACCGGTTGTGATCAAGGTAGTAGTGTCCAGAGCAACAGCTCTATCTGTGGTTTTTTCGCCAATGATCAGGCGAAGAAACGCAAGAAATAACCCTCCACCGACCAACGCAAAAATAATGATCAGAAATGTGTTACTCAAAGATTTTCTCCAATCTTCCGGCAAAACTATCTACCATAATCTGAGTTTCAGCATGTACATCACCTGCTGGCAGAAATACCCAGTGAACAAAAATTTCATCTTTGATAATATCGATGGTGATTGTTCCTGGTGTCAGGGTAATGGAATTCGCCAGTATCGCTTTGGCTCGCTCGCTTTTAAGAGTAAGTTTTGCCTTTACAATCCCTGGTTTAATAGGAATAACTGGTCTGAATATCCGAAAAAATACATCAATATTAGCTTTTACCATTTGTCCAAGAAAGAAAAAGACATAACCAATAGTGGCTAAAAACTTTGCTGGAGTTAAGAGACGAAATAAGTTTCCAGTTAATGCTCCGTGGGTAGCAACCGCTGTAATTAGACTTACTACAAATCCTAGAACAATTTCCTGAATATCAGTACTTAGCGTAAGACTGAGCCAGATCCCGAATAAAACAACCGTAGTTGATACAACCGCCGGTTTTCTTTTCATCAGTTCACGCGCTCCTTCCTTCTTATTGAATGTGTTAGAACATCTAGTTCTGTTGATACTTCTACATACCTTACTTCTACATTTTCAGGGGCTCGAAGTGGTTCAAGAGTGAAACTTAAAATAGCTTTACACCCTGCTTGTACAAGATTTTCAAGGGCTTGCTGACCGGCTCCACCAGTAACAGCAATTACTGCTATAATTTCATTGTTCACTTCAAGTACATTTTTGATTTCATCTGTGGATTGAATTATTTTTTCTCCACATTTTTTTCCGATTTTAGCAGGGTCATTGTCAAATATTGAATCGTATATGTAACCTCCAGTTCCATCTAAACCAGAGTCCATCAAAGCACAACCGATGCTTCCTGCACCAACAATGATTACAGGTGGTGGATTTGTCGTGCCAAGAATATCTTCTATATTAACCAGCAGATCATTAACGTTATAACCGGAACCCTGCTTGCCAAACTCGCCGTAAATAGACAAATCTCGTCTAACAGCAGCAGAGGAAATACCACAATTTGTAGCAAGCTGCTGTGATGTCATTATCAACTCACCTCTAAGTTTTGCCAGTCGGAGGCACCGAGCATAATGGCTTAATCTCCTGATAGATTTTTCTGAAACTTTTACTGCAATCATAGAAAACCTCGTTTTTATTGTGATTGTACAAACTATCACAATAGTACAACAATTTTCTCTGCCGGTCAAGATACTATTTAGGTAGGAATATACTCTGAATTATCAGAGCTTGACAGATTGGATTATCACGAATTAGTAAAAATATTTATCTTTAATAGTAAAATTAGAAATTCTTGGACATTGTGGTTGTAACTTGCCTTTTTTAGCAGGAGACTAACCCTTCAAAACTTGCTCTACCACCCTCTGTAACTCTACGTAATCATACGGTTTTACAATTCTTCCCATAAAACCGTATGATTCGTAATTTGCCATTATTGAACTATTAGCATAACCGCTAGATACAATAATTTTGGCCTCTGGATTAAGAATCAGAATCTCTTGAGCTACCCTTTCACCCCCAACGCCTCCGGGCAAAGTCAAATCTGTTATTACAAGATCGAACTGCATAGTTTTATACTTCTCTATGGCTTCATGCCCCTCAGCTGCTAAAGAAACGCTATAGCCCATTAGTTTTAACATTGCCCCTAATACTTCTAAGACTTCTTCTTCATCATCCAACAACAGAATACGAGCATTATGTGGGGAAATCGTTTTAGATATTGCTGTTTTTTCTTCAATAAAATCAGATTTTGAAAACACTTTTGTCACTGGCAAGAGGATAGTAAAGGTCGTCCCCACGTTTAACTCAGAAGTAACAGTGATACTACCATTATGTTTGCTGATAATAGAATGGCAAGAAGCCAACCCCAATCCACTCCCTGCTTGTTTGGTTGTGAAATAGGGATCAAATACCTTATCAATAAATTGTGGAGCTACACCAGTTCCCGTGTCTTGAATTCTAATTTGAACATATTTGTTTCCTGCAATATCTACATTCTCTGCAAAAATTGTTACAACACCACCTTCAGCCATTGCTTGTTTGGCATTGAGAACAAGATTAGTGATAACCTGGTTTAATTGCCCTTTGTCCGCTTCAATCTCACATAAATCAGAATCTATATCAGTTATTAGCTTTACATTACCGCCTCGTAATAAAAATTGTGCAGTTTTTACAATTATATCTGTTATATGCAAAACTTCTCTAATCGGGTCGCCCCCCTTAGCAAACGTGAGCAACTGTCGTGTGAGATTTACAGCTGTTTCCATTGAATGCCCAGCATCCTCAAGAAAGCTGCGAGATTTATCCGGGTTGGAAGTGAGGTGCATTTTTGCCAGTTCCATATTGCCCAGCAAAGCAGTCAATAAGTTATTAAAATCATGAGCTATGCCACCAGCCAATATCCCCACTGATTCTAGTTTTTTCAATTTTAGTTGCTCCTCTTCCATGCGCATACGCTGGGTAACATCAACGCAAAAGAGAGCAAATCCCACCAACTTGTTAGTGAGATCATAAATACCAGAAACCCGTGAATCAAGAAAACGCTTCCCGTAATCGCCTTCTTGAGCAAGCTGGAACCTGTACTCTCCGTGATCACGAATGGATTCAATCGCCTTATTGATCCGTTCAGGAGCTACTTTCTCGCGAGTATGTAATTCCTGCACAGTTTTACCTATAACTTCCTCCGGCTTGTAACCAAAGAACTGCTCAGCTAAAGGGTTGTAATAAGTGATGTATAAATCTAAATCAGTGGTAACAATGGCGTATTCAGTAGCACTACGCAGAATATTGTCCAGATAAATACTCTTTTCAGCAAGTTCTTCTTCAGCCTTCACTTGTTCAGTTATATCAACAGCAACACCCATAAGAACAGTGTTCTCTGAATCTATTTTTCTAAAAGGAACTTTAGTTGTCTGCAAGTATCTTATATTATTCTCGCTATCAGTTATTAATTCCTTTGCAATAAATTTGATTTTCCCTGAGTTAATGACCTCAAGATCATCTGCTCTGAAATGTTCTGCTTCCTCTTCAGTAGCAACAAATTCTGAATCTCTTCTGCCAGTAAGGTCTTCCACAGTTGTTCCAAAAACTTTTGCAGTAGCCTCATTAACAAGTTCAAACTTACCGGTTTCATCCTTCACAAAGATAAAATGCGGTACAAGATCTATGATTTGCCGTAATAGAGTTCTGTTTTCAAGTAACGCCTTTGTTGCCTGTTTACGCTTTGAACTTTCCACCAATACTCGCCATATTCCAAAAAACAATACCACAGACACGAGGGTGACTATCAAGATAGTATTCAAACGGCGACTATTCCGATGAGCATAAAGAACATCCGAAGGAATAAATGAAACAATTTTCCAGTGATATTCCAACTGGGTACTACCTTGAGAAAAATCCAAATAGGATCCTGTATTAGATTTGTCTCTTACCTGCAAAGGGAAAACGGTTCTGAAAGTGAACAAGCCCTGAGATGTTTCAATTTGACCAGACTCGTTAAGTTCGATTACCTCCCATGCGGCAGGATAGGTGTTCTGGAAAACACAGTCTTTACGCTCTTCATACATAAACCCCCACTCGTCTTCGGGATTTGGGCCCACAAGCCAGTATCCATCTGAATTAAGTAGCATCGACTGAATGTTACTCGAGGAAGAGGCAATACTAGAGAACCGCTGAATCAAATCTGACCCAAAATAGTTCAATAACACAATACCTCGTTTGATTCCATTCTGGTCAAAAACAGGAGTTGCAAAACGGATCATCGGCTTGAGTGGCTGCTCAATCTCACCATTCTCTACATTTAAATCAAGGGGCGATACAAAAACTTCATTCTGGTTTAACCTGAAGGCTTCATCAAAATAATATCGACCACTTTTGCTTTGAAGTTCATTCTGCGAGACAATGCCTGGAGTACCATTATTGAAATTAACCCTGACAATTTCCATCCCGTTTTCATCAATTAAGCGTATTTGATCGTATAACTGCCGGTAAACTGAGACTGTCAAGTACTCGGCAGACAATTCTGAAAGAATTTCAGGAACAGGTATACCTTCGCCGTTCCACAAGTTCTCCATCTCTTTCTCATGTACAAGAAGTGCCAGATCAGAAAAGATGTGCTGAACGTCATCATTAATATTTCCCAATTGAGTGTCAACTACGCGCAACTCTTCCTGCTGATACTCGACTATTTCCGTGTTCTCAGTGACCCGGAGAATTACCATAGTAAGAATATTTACCAACAGAAACAGAGAAAGAAAAATTATCAAGGTTTTTTTAAAGGACCCGTTACGATCCAACCTCTTAATCTGCTTATTGCTATCAGAGAATGTTTCCATTTTTCCATTCATAACTATACCCTGTTTCGAACAACCTCGTCCGCTTAATCACACTACAAAATAATGCCCCTTACTAAAAATAACAATAGCACCAAATCCAATCAATCACAAGGGATTGCCTACTCAAAAAAACAATTTGACTGCTACCGTTTTTGTTTAAACAATCGCAGGTAATTTAACGACAATTCATAGCGATTGTGTTAGTTCAAACAAATATTTTATTCTACTAAAATCTTATTTCTTAACTGAGCCTCTTGCATCTTCAGCATTTTTTGCCATCAAAACAACCTTTAGCAAATTAGTACTGGATTTGTCACCAAAACTCATAATTCTCCACAGATTTTTTCCTTAGCCTTTGAGAATGAACGGCTCATTCAAAAGCAGATGATTAATATATTTGTAAAATTTCTGCAAATCAATTTTTCGCCTAATCAAGTTAATCTGTTAACTAATAGATAGTTACGAAAGGTGGTAAAGGGTTATTACTGGAAAAAAATATTTATTCATTTGTTGGGTTTGGTACAAACAATTTACTGGCATATATTACTTGAAGTCGGCTAACCCTTGCCGGCTATACAAATCACACAAGAAGCATTATTAGCTTCTGCTTTTGCCGGTATTTTCCGGTTGGAGGTCAGAAATGTCCAAGGGATTCGATGCATTCAAAATGGCACAGGGTCAGTTCGATCTTGTAGCTGAAACACTTGATCTTGATGCTGGTGTACGAGCTTTTCTCCGGGAGCCTATGAGAGAATACCATTTCACTATTCCGGTTCACATGGATGACGGTTCTGTAGAGGTTTTCCGTGGATTCAGAGTTCAGCACAGTGATGTTCGTGGTCCTTGCAAAGGTGGAATCCGTTTTCACCCGGATGAAACCATTAGTACAGTTAAGGCTTTGGCCACATGGATGACATGGAAAACTGCAGTTGTAGATATCCCTCTTGGTGGCGGTAAGGGCGGAGTTATCTGTGATCCACATGAACTTTCCATGCGTGAGCAAGAACAGATCTGCCGCGGTTGGATCCGTAATGTTTGGAGGAACATAGGACCTGTTCAAGATGTTCCTGCTCCTGATGTAATGACAACACCCCAGCACATGCTCTGGATGATGGACGAATACGAAACTCTTATGGGTGGCAAATACCCAGGCGTTATCACTGGAAAACCTGTTGGTAGTGGTGGATCTCTTGGTAGAACAGAAGCTACAGGTTACGGCGCAATCTACACTGTTAGAGAAGCTCTCAAGCGTCTTGGTATCGACATTAAAGGCGCAACTATGGCATGTCAGGGTTTCGGTAATGTTGTTCAGTATGCAACCGAACTCTTTATTCAGTATGGCGGAAAAGTTCTCTGTGTTTCCTGTTGGGATCAGAAGGACATGAAAGCTTACACTTACCGTAAAATGGACGGAATCGATCTTGAATTCGTAATGAGCATTACAGATAGATTCGGAACACTTGATGCTGAGAAAGCAATCGCTGCTGGATACGAACAGCTTTCTGGTGATGCCTGGATTGAAACTGAAGCAGATGTACTTCTTCCTGGCGCACTTGAAAATCAGATCAATGCTGAAACTGTAAGCAAAATTCACGCAAGAGTAAAAGTTATTGCCGAAGGTGCAAACGGACCAACAACACCTGAAGCTGATGCTGTACTCAGTGAAAGAGGAATTTTCAACATTCCCGATTTCCTTTGCAATGCCGGTGGAGTAACATGTTCATACTTCGAGCAGGTTCAGAACAACATGAACTATTATTGGGAGAAAGACGAAGTTCTCTCAAAGCTTGATACAAAAATGACAACAGCATTCCACGCAGTTGCTGACTTGGCAGAAAGCCAGTCTGTTTACATGCGCGATGCAGCATACATGATCGCTATCGATAGAGTAGCAAATGCTGCTAGAATGCGCGGTCTTGTTTAGCCTATATTCCATAAAAGGATCAGGGTGTTAAACCCTGGTCCTTTTTTTTTACCTCTCAGAGGATTAGAATAATTCCAACAGGGAAAATAATGAGTCCGCTTTTTTCACAGAAAGGTTTTGCATATGCCACCACTTAGCCATGCTAATGTCGTCAACCCAGGTACTCCTGAATGGAAAATTATTCTAAAACTTCTCAGCGAAACAGATCCTGAGTTGTTAAGCCGCCTGAGCAGAAAAATGCTGAATTACCTTTTCAGAAGAAAAATAGCAAAAATTTCTGAAATAATGGAAGAGTTACTTCCCAAGCAGGTTGATACAGTGGAAACAGGTGATATGTACGGAGAGAATCAACCAGCACCAAGAATGGACTACAACATTCTAGAGGACATAACCAAGCAGGTTTTCAGAGTTGCTGAAGAAGTTCTATCTCCAAATGAAATTACCATGGCTCTTTACCGATGGTTGCGATACGAAAAAATTAGATTTCTTTCTGTGACAGCAGGTAGAAGAGATGTTCCTTTAGGGAAACTACGAGAAGCTCTGGATAAATATGAAATGCTTCCCAAAAGAAACAAAAAAATGGAATCCAGAGATAGAGAAAACATTATTGTTGGCCTCACAAGAAGACTTTTCACAGACGATCTCAATTACATAAGTACCATTAGAAAACATGTGACTATAGATGATTTTGCGAATGTTGTTAATCACATGATAGGTCCATACAATGGCAATGGCAAAGTGGGTGGAAAAGCAGCAGGTCTTTTCCGTGCGGAAAAAATACTAAACACCTACAAGAAATCCCATACTGTATTGCGCAATCTAAAAGTACCAAAGACTTGGTTCATCTCCTCCGATTCCGTCCTTGAGTTCATCAGCCATAATGCGCTGGAAGAAATGATGGCAATAAAATATGCCCGACAGGAAGAAATTCAGCAAGAGTATCATCTTCTTGAGCAGGTATTTAAACACTCTATAATGCCATACAGTGTTTTGGCAGGATTAGAACATGCGCTTGATTACTTTGGAACAACCCCATTAGTAGTAAGATCCTCAAGCCTTCTAGAAGATAGCACCGGTGCTGCTTTTGCAGGAAAATACAAAAGCCTGTTTGTTGCGAACCAAGGTTCCAGACAACACAGATTAGACGCGCTGGTTGATGCTGTACTTGAAATTTATGCAAGCATATTTGGACCAGACCCTATAGAATACAGAAGAGAAAGAGGGCTGCTGGATTTTAATGAAGAGATGGGTATTCTTATACAAGAGGTTGTTGGGTCAAAAATAGGAAAATACTTTTTCCCTCCTTTTGCAGGTGTTGCATTCAGTAGAAACGATTATCGCTGGTCCCCAAGAATTAAATCAGAAGATGGTATTGTTAGACTGGTTGCAGGACTTGGAACAAGAGCAGTTGATAGAACCGGTCAGGATTTCCCTGTTCTAATGAGTCCTGGTCAGCCCAAACTTCGAATAAATGCCTCTACCGAGGAATTGATAAGATATGCTCAAAAAAACATGGATGTTGTAAACCTGGAAAAAGGATGCTTAGAAACAGTGAGCACTGAAAAAATGATTAGGGAATATGGGTCAAAAGTTCCATGTCTCCCGTATCTTGTATCACTGTATGAAGAAGGAACTATTCAACTATCACCTGGGTCAATGTTGAATATCCAAAAGAAAGATACAATAATAACCTTTCACAATCTTCTTGAACGAAGTCCTGTTCCACTGTTTTTTAAAACTGTATTAAACATTCTTGAAGATGAGATAGGTCTACCTGTAGATATTGAATTTGCTTACGGTCATGATATACACACCCCGTACCTGCTTCAATGTAGACCTCAAAGCGTAGGCAAGGGTAATGTTGATGTGACTATTCCCAGCAATATTCCCAATGATACTGTAATGTTCTCTGCAAATAAATACATCATGTCAGGCGCATGCCATAACATAGATTACATGGTCTATGTGGATGGAACGGCATATGATGAAGTAGAAAGTCGAGAAAAACTACTTGAAATTGGTCATATCATTGGCAAGCTGAACAAGCTTCTTCCTCAGAAAAAATTCATTTTGATCGGGCCAGGTCGATGGGGAAGTAAGGGTGACATAAAACTTGGTGTTCATGTGGGTTACAGTGATATAAACAACACAGCCATGCTCATAGAAGTTGCAAAAATGAAAAAAGGACAGATTCCTGACTTGTCTTTTGGAACACATTTTTTCCAGGATCTGGTAGAGGCAGATATAAGGTACTTGCCGTTGTATCCTGATAATGATGGGGTTGTTTTCAGAGAAGATGTTTTCTTTAACAAAAAAAATCATTTAATTGATTTTATATCCAAGTCAAAAGGTTTTGAGCACATTATTAAAGTAATTAAAGTGACTGATATTCAAGAAGATGCATCTCTCTCTGTAATTCTAAATAGTGACGTAGATGAAGCAGTTGCGTTTCTGAAAAAGTAACCTGTAAAAAATCCCCTGCGAAAACGCAGGGGATTTTTCTATCACTAAGAAACCAGTTTACACAACGCCCTGAGCAAGCATAGCATCGGCAACCTTGCGGAAACCAGCGGCATTAGCACCAAGAACATAGTTTCCTGGATCGCCATAATACTCTGCAGCATCATAAGCCTGTTTGTGGATACTGATCATTATGTTATGAAGCTTTGTATCTACTTCTTTGCGACTCCAGCTTGAGAATATAGCATTCTGTGCCATTTCAAGACCTGATGTTGCTACGCCACCAGCATTGGCAGCTTTTCCCGGTCCATAAAGAATTTTATTATCAATAAAAATATTAACACCTTCAGGAACAGTAGGCATATTTGCACCTTCGGAAACAAGAATAACGCCATTGTTAACCATTGTCTGCGCGTCCTTGGCATTGATCTCGTTCTGGGTAGCACTTGGGAATGCACAGTCTGCCTTGTAGGCCCAAAGAGGATTGTAATCAATAGAACTATCAACTGCTGTGTAAATTGCACTTGGATACTTCTCTACATATTCACTTATGCGACCTCTACGAATATTTTTGAGATCCATGATATATGCAAGTTTCTCTTCATCGATTCCTTCTTCATCATAAATACAACCACCGGAATCAGAAAGAGTAACAACCTTACCACCAAGTTCGGTAATCTTCTGTGTGGCGTACTGAGCAACATTTCCAGAACCGGAAACAAGACAAACTTTGCCCTTATAGCTATCGCCTCTGGTTTTGAGCATTTCTTCACCAAAGTAAACAGCACCATAACCGGTAGCTTCTGGTCTAATCAAACTGCCACCATACTCACGGCCTTTACCTGTAAGAACACCGCTCCACTCATTACGAAGTTTTTTGTACATACCGAACATGTATCCAATTTCTCTTCCACCAACACCAATATCACCAGCTGGAACATCTGTGTTAGGTCCGATATGACGGAAAAGTTCACTCATGAAACTCTGACAGAATCGCATAACTTCAAGGTCAGATTTTCCTTTAGGATCAAAGTCAGATCCACCTTTACCGCCACCCATTGGAATAGTAGTGAGGGCATTTTTGAATACCTGCTCGAAAGCCAAAAACTTAAGGATTCCAAGGTTCACTGAAGGATGAAAACGGAGCCCGCCCTTGTAAGGTCCAATAGCGCTGTTCATTTCAATACGGAATCCGCGGTTAACAATAATTTCGCCATTGTCTTTTACCCATGGGACACGGAACATAATAACACGCTCTGGCTCAACAATTCTTTCTGGTATCCTTGCACTTCTGTATTCAGGATGTTTTTCAAGTACAACTTCAAGGGATTCAAGGACTTCCTGGACAGCCTGGTGAAATTCAGGCTGGGAGGGGTCTCTTTGGATTACTTTCTGATAAAGTTCCTCAAGCATTCTCACTCTCCTTTTAAAGAATTTGGCAAAACAAACAAAAGATTCCAAGTAACTTTTCACTCGGATAGAGTAGACTACTTAACACTCTCACCTCTGTCAATAGGAGATTTCCAAGCTTGACTGATGATGTATGTAGTCTTCATAATTCATATAGTATTTAAAAAATAACCTGTTTTAGCAAACTAGTACTCCGTTTGATGGGCGTAGCGTTACTCCGCAATTAAACAAGTAACACGGCTGAGATATTAGACACCAAAGCTATTCTCTACAGAGTACTATTAAATGGATGGTGGCGCAAATTATGTTCTCTCCCCAGAAACTCAATGGTCAACTACAATTAAGGCGTACGGAATTTCTACTCAAAGATTTAAATAAATTCAGAGTACAGAATGTTTTGCTTCTCTGTAGTCTTTATGATTATTACACCGTTGAAGAAGACGGTATGTTAGAAGATATTCTTAGTGGCGTAGGTGATTCAGGGAAAACGCCTATTATTACCCAGATTTCAAATGCAACAGAAGCCTTGAAATTACTTAAAGACAATTCATCCATTAACTTTCAATTAATTATATGTATGTCCACCGGCGAAAATATTTCTTTTCTAGATTTTACCAATGAAGTTCACTCAATAAAACCAGATCTTGCTGTGACAGTTCTTACCCACAACCGCGAAGAACTTAAAAAAGTAACTGGAACAGAGATTCCGGTGAATGTTCCTTACCGACTTTTTAACTGGATGGGCACAGGAGAAATCATTCAAGGCATAATTCAGCTTACGGAAGATGCACACAATGCAATGCATGATTGCAAAGTAATTAATACCCCTTGTATCCTGCTTGTAGAAGACGATGTTCTTTTCTATTCTAAATACCTACATCAGGGAATGCGTGAAATTCATCTTAAAACCAAACAGGTCCTTGAGCAGATGAAATCACAAACCATGCGTAAGATGAAAAGAAAAGCTAGAACTAAGCTTATACTTGCTGTAAACATGGAGGAAGCTGAATTAGCTCTAAAGCATTTTAGTAATTCCCTTGTTGGAGTTATCACTGACATGAGATTTCACCACAAGGGAACCCACGATAAAAAAGCTGGAGTTAGTCTGATCGAAAAAATAAGGCAAATTAATTTCAACATTCCAATTGTACTTCAGACTAGTGAACATGACGGTGAACAGATAGCAAAAGAGATGGACGTGGGTTATGTGAACAAAAATTCTGAAACTCTTATGTCAGATTTCAGTGATGTTCTTGTTAGCTCGCTTGATTTTGGCCACTTGCCTTTTGAAAATAAAGAGGGATTGGTAATCAGAAAAGTATCAAATATCCGGGAGCTTGGAATTGCACTTGATAAACTTCCAGCAAGTGCTGTGGCAAGAAACTGGAAAACCGGGAAAATGTCCCGATGGCTGAAAATCCAAACAGAACTTGAACTGGCTGAAGACATGGATGAGTGCAATCTGATTAATTGCACTGATGATCAGATTAAACTAGCACTTCTTCAGGCATTCAGATCATGGAAAGCAGACCAAAGGCGTGGTTTCGTCGTACCCTACAGTAGATCCTTCCATGAGGAAGATCTGATGTTTAGCCGTCTGGGAAATGGATCAATGGGTGGCAAAGGCAGGGGGCTTGCATTTATTGACAGAGTATTAGTTGCAAACCTGAAGGAAAATGCTTTCAAAAAAGTTAATGTTTCTGTTCCTAACACTGTGATTATTACAACACAATTTTTTGATGAATTCATGAAAATTAACAAGTTGCACCAGTTTGCCATAGAATGTGAAGATGACAACAGAATTCAAAGAGCTTTTCAAAAAGCATCTCTTCCACCAACAATCCTTGGTGATATCAGAGATTATGCAAAATCTGTAACCACCCCTCTGGCTATTCGCTCATCAAGTTTGCTAGAAGATGCAATGTACCAACCATTCGCAGGTATTTATGCAACCAAAATGCTCCCAAATAATTCAAGGGATCTAACGGTAAGATTCAAGCAACTTTCAAGCGCAATAAAATTCGTTTACGCATCAACATTTATGCAGTCTGCAAAGTCATACATCAGAGCAACTAACCACAGAGTAGAAGAAGAAAAAATGGCAGTGCTTCTTCAGAAGGTGGTAGGCAGGCAGCATGGAGATCTTTTTTATCCTCATTTCTCTGGTGTTGGCAGATCTTATGATTTCTACCCTGCTGGCTCTGCAAAACCCGAAGATGGTGTTGTAAATGTTGCATTAGGGTTAGGTAAAGCAATCGTAGATGGTGGCATGTCGTTAAGGTTCACCCCTAAGTACCCTAGGGTACTTCCACAATTTGGAACTGTAAAAGATATGATGGATAATTCACAAAAACAATTCTATGCTGTACAAATGGACAATAACCACTGGGGCACAAAATTAGATGAGGATCAATACATCACATCACACAACCTCTCCACATCTGAAAAGGATGGTACTCTGGAATTTCTTGCATCAACTTATGATGCGTCTAATGATAGAGTCATGGACGGTATTACCAGGCCCGGGCCAAGGGTTGTGAGTTTTGCCCATGTTCTGAAAAATGATGTATTTCCACTTGCTCCAATAAGCGACTATCTGCTTAAAATGGGAGAAAAATCAATGGGTTGCCCTGTTGAAATAGAATTTGCCGTTACTCTGGGAAAAAAGCGAGCTCTTCCGGCCCATTTCAGTCTATTGCAGATAAGACCTATGGTGGTAAATAACGACCTTGTAGATATAGATCCAGAGACTTTCGATGACGAAAAACTTTTATGCAAAACCGATACAGCACTTGGAAATGGAACAATCCAAAGCATTAGGGATGTTGTTTACATTAAACCAGAGAGTTTTACAGCTTCAAAAACAAGAGACATCGTAAAAGAAATAGAAGCAATTAACAGAAAACTCTTCGAAGCAGAAAAACCATTTATTCTCATTGGTCCAGGAAGATGGGGTTCATCAGACTCATGGTTAGGTATTCCAGTTACTTGGAGTCAGATTTGTGGAGCAAAAGTTATTGTGGAAGCAAGTCAAAAGAACATGAACATTGATCCCTCCCAGGGTTCACACTTCTTCCAGAACATGACTTCACTTGGTGTTGTTTATTTCACAGTACCCCACAACCGCTCAGGTTCAATGATAAACTGGCAGTGGCTGAATTCCCTTGAAGCAGTCTCGGAAACCGAGTTCACAAGACATGTTTCTGTGGAAGAACCTATAAAAGTAATGGTGGATGGAAGAACTGGCAAAGGAGCCATGTTGCGAAGTTAGAAAAACCTGGTCAACTTAGCATAAACTGTAAATTCTGGGTCTTCTTCGTTTTCACTTACCTCACCTGCAAGAAAATGGAATGAGCTTCCTGGTGCATACTCCCAGCTGTATAGAAGATTCAACCAGATATTATCGTTCACATAAGATGAAGTCTCTGTATCCCAATCTCTTTCAAATCTTGATACCTGGCCATTCAATCGAATCCTCATGAGTGGAGTAAGCATATAAGATGCAGAAAGTGTGAAAGATTTCCAGTCTGACGAGGTTTTTTCCCATAATTCTTCAGTCCAGTTGTAACGGGTTGCTGCTTCCTGAATTCTCCATGAAGGATTTAGGTCAAGAAAAAAGACTGGAGATGGCTTAAGCCTTAAACCTGCAGAAAATCTTCTCATATAGGAATCTAGATAACTGCTACGATTTGCACTGAACCAGCCTGCAACAGGTTTTCTGTAATCGGTGGAAAATGAAAAACCGCCAGAAAAACCGCCATTATACCATCTTCCATTTGGACCTTCGTATTTATCAAACCAGCGATCATTGTAATCAGCCCATGTATTCAAACTCAACCGGCTGATAGTGGCAGCTCCAAGCCACATATTCAAACCGCTTCCAGAATTTCTATTCTCGGAATCAACACTGTACCAAGGGTTAAAACCAAACCAGAGACCATCCATAACTCCTGATTCAAAGTCATGGGATATTCCTGAATACATAGAGTAGGATGTTTCACCATTTCCTTGCGTATAACCCAAGTAAGATGGACTAAAATTGTTGCCTTTTTTCTCTACTCTGAAGTTCATATCAAAATGCTCACGGAAATAACCTGCATCAACTCTAAATGCAGCATTCTCTGAGTCCTCTTGGAATCTATTCCAGGTTAAACCCAATTTTCCCTTAACCTCAAAATACTGTCTGGTTGTGAACATGCCACTGAAAGAAGCTGATCTGCCGAAGAGATACTCTTCTCCTTCCTGACCGGGAACATCCACACTTGTGGCCGAGACTTTCATCCAGTTTCCAGGACTAAACTCGCCAAGTAATGACCCAACGCTGTATGAAGTTGCTGCTTCTGCTAAAGTAGTATCATTATCCCACACCCTGTCTGTAACAACTTCTAAAAAACCGTACCTGAGTTTACCTGAAGTGCCTGTTATTTTTGCACCGCCAAGAATGGGAATCAAATCTCCATTCCAAGCAACTGAACCAATATTTCTAGAATAAAACATATTAAACGGCATATCAAAAATATCTGTGCCTTCCATGAAAAAAGGTCTTTTTTCCCTTAACCACGGTGCCCAGTGAGATATATTGCCTTGATCTGCATCTGACTCTATTTGACCAAAATCTGGGTAGACTGTCACATCAAGTACAGACTGCATCGTTAACGGAATCTTCAAATCAATACCAGCACTGCCCCATGGGTCACTGAATAAGCCGTCACCACCACCAAACTGCAATCGTCCTGCAACAAAAGGTCTAATCTCTATTCCATGTTTTGTGGGTAAATCATTCAAACCGGTAAGATCTTCAAAACAGGAAACATCTGTACCGCCCTGTTCTTTCATTCGGAGCAAATAACCAGCTTCATTAGAGTATGAAATAGTGCGTCCAAAATTAACTCCCCACACCTGATCAGTGTCAGGTGAGTAACGAAGAATAGAGAATGGTAGGGCTATCTCGGCAGTCCACCCGGAATCACATTCTGAAACCGCAGAAGTCCACACTGCGTCCCAGTTTCTATCCTGCCCGTTAATTTTTGTTCTACGAGAATCTAGCTGAACACCATCAACTGTTACAGTAAAAACAAAACAGTTCGAATCATCATTAAAAGTATCTAAATAAATATAAAATTTATCAACCGGCAATTCATCATCACGGGCACCTATTTGATGAATTAACCTTGAAGGATCAGGTTCAAACATAAATGCAGTGATGTAAAGAAACTCATGATCAAATGTCAGTTTTATCTCAGTTGGTTGCGACATTGGAACATCAGCTCTAGGGCGAAATGCTGTAAATTCCCCTGAAACAGGTTCAATTGTCTGCCAACACAGATCATTTGCAACACCATCAATAACTGGAGTAAACTCCGCTCTCTCCACGGAAAAACCGCTAAGGGCAATAAATAGTATTAGTAAATTCATATTGAAACTATCGTAAGATTTTAAATTTTGTCAAGAGTACTAACAAAAAACCTACTAACTTGTTATTATTTACCGAGTTGCTCCGCCAGCCTTAGTTCGTTCATGCATTCTTAAGTTCCAGTTCAACCGGATAGCTTCTCTTGTTTCGTTTCATCTTACACAACATTATTTTAAAAAGAATCACCGGTGCTATTTTGAAAAAATTCAAAATCACAGCCAATTCCTGCCAAAAACTGCTTCCTTCAATCCCCTGACCTTTCAGCCTAAGTTTAAAGGCTTCAAGAGTATTGCCGTGCAAATTAGCCAGCATGATTATTAGAATGTGTGACATTATATCTTTTGTTTTTTCTTGCTCGTAAGTGTTTTGTAATTTTTGTACAGCTTCAGGGTCTGGGTTACCTATTGTATCAGCATAATGCTGAGCAAAAAGCAAAGCTTCTAGCTGTTCCTTGGGGGCGTTGTCAAATCCTCCAGCTAACAAGTATTCCACTTCCTCCTGGCTCATTCCAGCTTTCAAAGCATTCTTTGCGTGGGCATAACTACACAGTTTACACCCATTAACCTGTGTTACTGCCAGACTAATGCTCTCGCTGAAAGCCTTGCTTATCACAGGGAAAACCATAGTTTCGGCAAAAGCATCTGAATGGGCGAGAAGTTTTTTTATATCTTCGTTCTGAGTTTTTAAGTCATGTATTCTCTTATCAAATTTTCTATTCATTATTAATTTCCCATTCTGCTTAACATGCATATTTTATTTAAAACTTTTAAACCGTCTTCAAGTTTATTCAATTCATCCTGATTTAGCACCTTAATATCCTCATGAAAAACATCCTTCATTCTCTTAGAAATTTTGTTTGTAATCTCATGACCACCCTTTGTAAGAGAAATGTATATTTTTCTTCTATCGTTTGGATCGGTAATTCTTTCCACATACTCAAGATCCAACAGCTTGTTAACTGAAGCAGTCATTTGAGATTTTGTTATTCCAAGACTATCCACAATTTCTGTAACATATAGTTTACCACTATCTTTCAACATTTTCATAATCATGAAATGATGCTTGGCCAACCCTGCAACCAGATCCTTAAGAATAACATTCACAAACCTGTTGCTCATGTTTCTACACATTCTTGTTGGAATCATGAATAGCATTTCTTCTATTCTGTTTATCTGCTTATTATTTTTCATCTGTCTCCAATTGCTATTAGTTCGCTCCACCAACTGTACACTTAATGTACTATATTTTTTTTGCTTTGTCAAAATCATCCGAATTCCACTCTTCTTGACTTGGAGCAGTATTGCTTTTA
This sequence comes from Candidatus Sabulitectum sp., assembly GCA_029938555.1. Lineage (GTDB taxonomy): Bacteria > Fermentibacterota > Fermentibacteria > Fermentibacterales > JCC-6 > Sabulitectum. The sequence continues at coordinate 27,036 of JAOZUR010000029.1, forward strand.
GCGTTCAAGCATCATTTTTTTAAAACAGAGGAGGAAACCATTGAAGGGTCGAGTACTCATAATTGATGATGAAGCAGAAATCCGTAGAAATCTAACCTTCGGGCTCACTCAGGAAGATTACTCCGTGGTATCATGTCCTGACGGAATTTCCGCCATTCATGAGTTAAACAACGGATTTGCTTATGATTACCTTGTTACAGATGTATTTATGCCTGATATTGACGGACTGAAAATCTTAAAGGTTATCAGAAAGCTATATCCAAACTTACCAGTGGTTGTGATCACCGGTTTTGGCGACGAAAGACTCAAATCTGCTGTATTAGCAGAAAAGAATACAGGCTTCTTGAATAAACCATTCGAGATTTCGGAACTAGTCACTGCCTTGGCGGAATTAACCCCTGGAAAAACATCAACAAACTTTTCTGAAGTCAAACAGTCAGAAACAATACATGAGTCTACAAGTGCCTATTTAACCATAAAAATTACTGATTCTGACAACAGCATGAGTATATTCAAAGAACTTAGTGTTATGCCTGGTATTCAGTCATGCGATGCTGTTCGAGGTGAATTTGATGTAATTCTTCTTGCTAAGGCTGAATCAGCAGATGGCATCAAAAAGACATTTCAAACTGTTAAAAACATTCAGGGCATTCAAATTCTTTCAATGTCAGAAATAGAGCGTCCTAAACTTGACAGAGACATAGATCAATTTATGGATACCTATCTTAAAGCCGTTGAGAAGGAAGTTAAAAAAGAAACAGCACAACAAACCGAGTCAATGAGTTACATAATCATAAACATTGATCCTGCTGCAATTCAGCAAATATTCACCACTGTATTTTTTATTGATGAAATTGTAGTTTGTGATGTGATTGAAGAAGGCAAAAAACTTGTCGGAATGATAACAGGCTTAGAAGCTGTTGGGCGAACACCAAGAATAATCGAAAAACTCAACCAGATTGATGGAGTTCTTCGCGTAAGAGAAGCAAGGGTAATCAAACTTATAGACGACTGAGAATTAATATACATTCATCTAATTTCCACTTATCTAGCAGGAAAAATCTGCTGGGGTTTAAGTGGCAATTTTGAAGGGAGTGATGAAAACGGCAGCTAAAAAGGAAAATTTCAACTACAGGCTCTGGAAATATGACGGAGCACCTGGCGAACTGATTCCACTGCTACAATCTGCTCAGGAGCATTTTGGATACATCCCAAGACGAGCTATTACTTACATATCAGGTGTTACCACAATTCCTGAATCTGATATTTACGGCGTCATCACCTTTTACAGTCAGTTCCGACTTCAACCTATGGGCAAATTCGTAGTAAGAGCGTGTGCAGGAACAGCTTGTCATGTGTCTGGTGCAAAAGCGATCATCGGTACTATTGAAGATGAGCTCGGAATCGAAGTAGGAGACACTTCCGAAAATGGTCTCTTTACATTCCTGACAGTTGCCTGTATCGGCTGCTGTTCGCTCGCTCCTGTAATCATGGTAAACGACGACACACACGGCAGGCTAACTCCTGCTTCTCTGCGTAAAATACTGAAAGAGTATACAAGAAAAGGTAAAAAGATAGCTGAAAGCGCAGTTGGTAAATCCTGATTATTTAAACAGTAATTTCCAGGGGGCTGATAGATGAAGAAAATAATTGTTGGAATGGGAACCTGTGGGCTTTCTGCTGGAGCACAGCCAGTATATGACAAGCTTAAAGAGTTATCCGAGAAACATCCTGAGATATGTAAACTTGACATAACAGGATGTATAGGAATGTGTTTCCGTGAACCACTGGTTGAAATTCAAGACGAAACAGGAAGAACGATTTACGGTGATGTGTCTGCTGAATCTGTGGAAGAAATCTTTAATGAACACATTCTCAATGGTAAAAAAATAGAAGACGAAAGAATTATTTATGGAGTTAACCTAGATAAAACAACTTACGGATCAGAAGTTCAATTCCTTAACTTGCAGGATAGAATAGTTCTCAGAAATTGTGGAATTATCAATCCTGAATCCATTGAGGACTACGAAAACATTGGTGGTTATCAAGCTTTAAAAAAAGCACTGGGTGAAATGACCTCTGATAGCATCATTCAAACAATGAAGGACTCTGGGCTTCGTGGTAGAGGAGGAGCTGGTTTTCCAACCGGTCTCAAGTGGTCTTTTGCTGCTGCAAACGAAGGTGACATCAAATATGTTGTCTGCAATGCAGATGAAGGTGATCCTGGTGCTTTCATGGATCGATCTGTTCTTGAAGGTGATCCACATGCAGTTCTTGAAGGCATGATAATCTGTGGAAAAGCAATAGGTGCTAGTTTCGGTTACATCTACTGCCGAGCAGAATATCCATTGGCAATTGCCAGACTTGATAAAGCTATTATTGCTGCAAAAGAAAAAGGCTATCTGGGAGAAAACATTCTGAACTCAGGTTTTACTTTTAACCTGAAAATCAAACAGGGTGCTGGAGCATTTGTTTGCGGTGAGGAAACTGCACTTTTTGCCTCCATTGAAGGCGAACGAGGTATGCCAAGAATCAGACCTCCATTTCCTGCTGAAAAAGGCCTGTGGCAGAAACCCACAAACAACAACAATGTAGAAACTTTTGCCAATGTTCCATGGATTATTTTTAATGGAGCAAAAGCTTATTCCTCAATTGGCACCGAGAAAAGTCCCGGTACAAAAGTTTTCGCACTGGCAGGTAAAGTTGCCAAGGGCGGCCTAGCTGAAGTTCCAATGGGAACAACAATTGAGCAACTTGTTTTCAATATAGGTGGCGGCATAAAAAATAACGGTGAATTTAAAGCTGTTCAGATGGGTGGACCTTCTGGCGGATGCATTCCTGCAAGCCTTAAACACACACCTGTAGATTTCGAATCAATTCCAACCACTGGTGCAATAATGGGTTCAGGCGGTATGGTGGTAATGGATCAGGGAACATGCATGGTTGGAATTGCAAGGTTCTTCCTTGACTTCACCCAAAGCGAATCCTGTGGAAAATGTACCTTCTGCCGAATTGGTACCCTTCGAATGCTTGAGATTCTCGACCGCATAACCAAAGGAGAAGGTGTTCCTGCTGACATAACCAAGCTTGAAAAACTATCTATACAGATTAAAGAAGCAAGCCTATGCGGACTGGGGCAAACAGCACCTAACCCTGTGCAGACAACTATTCGGTACTACTTGAACGAATACAAAGCACACATAGAAGACAAAAAATGTCCAGCTGGGGAATGTGAAGCTCTGGTTGACTTCATCATCATTCCAGAGAAATGCGTGGGTTGCACTCTTTGTGCAAGGGCATGTCCTGTGGATGCCATCGTGGGCAAAGTAAAGGGAATTCACATCATAAATCAGGAAAAATGTGTTAAGTGTGGCAAATGTATAACCAGCTGCAACTTTAACGCAGTAGTGAAACGGTAGGCGGCAATGGACATGATAAAATTAACGATTAATGGACAGGAAATAGAAGCCGCTGCTGGAAAAACAATTCTTGAAGTGGTTAGAGATAACAATTTAGATGATATTCCCACCCTATGCCACTCACCTGAACTGAAACCTTACGGTTCTTGTTTTGTCTGCGTTGTTCAAGTGAAAGGCCGTGGAAACCTGGTGCCTTCATGTGCAACTAGAATTACATCCGGCATGGAAGTGGAAACAAAAAATGAGAGAATAATTGATTCGAGGAAAACAGCTTTTGAGTTGCTTTTATCCAATCATTATGCTGACTGTGTATCACCCTGTCTTGAGGGGTGCCCTGCAAATGTTGATGCTCAAGGCTACATAGCCCTGTCTGCAATGGGTGAACTTCAACAGGCAATTGACCTTATTCGAGAGAAGAACCCACTTCCTGCAGTTTGTGCAAGGGTTTGTGTGAGAAAATGCGAGGATGTCTGCCGAAGAATGGATGTTGATACTCCTGTTGCAATCAACAATATCAAACGCTACCTTTCTGATGCGGAAAACGCTTATGCCACCGAACCGGAATGTCTGCCTGCTACAGGTAAAACTGTTGGAATTGTCGGTTCCGGCCCTGCTGGACTTACAGCAGCATGGTTTCTTGGTAAACAGGGAATTAAACCTGTTATCTACGAAGCTAAAGAGCGCACAGGCGGCATGCTAAGATACGGAATCCCTGAGTACAGGCTTCCAGATGATGTAATGGATAAAGAAGTTGAATACATCAAAAAAGTAGGTGCTGAAATACACTGCAATGTCAAAGTTGGAACAGACATTACTTTGAATGAACTAAAAAACAAACACGATGCTCTCTTTCTTGCTGCAGGTGCCTGGACCGGCAAAGCAATGCGTGTTGAAGGTGAGTTTGATACCGAGGGTGTTGTTACCGGTGCAGATTTCTTGCCTGAAAAAGTAGACAATCCAGAACCACTCACTGGAACCATTGTTGTTGTAGGTGGTGGCAATACAGCCATGGATGCTGCAAGAACCGCATGGCGTTTAAATGCAGACAAAGTCATAGTTCTTTACAGAAGAACCAAAGCACAAATGCCTGCAGATAAAATGGAAATAGAAGATCTTCTTGATGAAGGCATAGAGCTCATGGAACTTGCTGCTCCAGTTGGTATCGTTCAGGAGAATGGTAAACTGAAAGCACTAAAATGCTTGAGAATGAAACTGGGAGAACCGGATGCTTCAGGCAGACGCCGACCTGTTCCTCAGGAAGGCTCCGAATTTGAGCTTCCCTGCAATCTTGTGATCTCCGCTATCGGGCAAAACACTGTTCTTGATGGCCTAACCAAAATAGAGACCGGTGAAGTTGAACTCACCAGGTGGAACACCTATGTGGTAAATACAAAAACCATGGAAACAAATGTTGAGGGAATTTTCGCAGGTGGTGATGCAGCTGATGATGGTCCGACTGTGGCAATTGATGCTATCAGAGACGGCCAACTTGCAGCGAACTCAATAACCGCTTGGTTAAACAAAACAAGCATTACTCCAGAACCATTTGTTGTGCGTAAAGAATTTTGGGCAAAACCTGGAAAAACTGAACTAGGTGAAATCAAAGAATCCACCAGACATGAACTTCACACAATTGAAGTGGAACAAAGACGGAACAGTTTCCAAGAAGTTGCCACTGGGTTTGACTTGGAAAATAATGAGCACGAAACTGAAAGATGCCTTTCCTGTGGATGCATCCGTTTTGATGATTGTGACCTAAGACTCTACAGCGAGCAATACGGTGTAGATATGGATGAATTCAAGGGTCATGTGCGCAAGCACAAGGTTGATGAAAGACATCCGTATATCGTTTATGATCCAAACAAATGCGTTCTTTGTTCACGGTGCGTTCGAACATGTGCAAGAGTTCTGCCAATACCGGCGCTTGGCCTTGTTGGCCGTGGGTTCAAAACTGAAATGCGTCCTGCCATGAACGATCCTCTTGTTGATACAAGTTGTATCAGCTGCGGTAACTGTGTTGATTCATGCCCAACAGGTGCTCTTACAATGAAGTACCCCTTCAATGGTAGAGCCTGCCTTGAAACAGAAGATATCAAAACATATTGCGGTTTCTGTTCTATCGGATGTGAAATCACAGTAAGAAGTATCGGCGATTCCCGATATTTCATTAAATCAAGCGGCAAACCTGGTGATTATCTTTGTCGATATGGAAGATTCGGTAATGAATTATTCATTAAACAAGGTAGAATGAAAAACCCCGTTATCAGAGATGGCAGTACCTACAAAGCTGTTCAGCAGGACCTAGCTAACGCTACCATAGTAAAACAAATGCGTAAAGCAGTAGAGCTACATGGTGCAGAGAATGTGGCAGTCTTCATTTCACCAGAGCTTACAAATGAAGAATTCTATCTTGCGTCCTGTATAGCAAGAGATGGACTTGGCACAAACAACATCGGCTCTCTGGCCTTCCTTAGCGGAGGCGGACGCTCTGCTGTTCTTGATAAATCTTTCGGATTTACTGCGTCAACAGCTAACAAAGAATGCCTAAAAGATGCTGACCTTATCATCTGCAACAACACAGCCCTGGAAGCAGATCACCTGATACTTGCAGTAGATGTGATTCAGAGGGTAAAAGATGGGGCAAAACTAATAGTTGCCAACTCTACTCTGGCAAATTCTGATCAGCACCTGGCAACACTGGCTGTGGACCCCATGCGCGGCAGAGCCTCTTATTTCTGGGATGCAGTAACGCAAGAGTTAATCAACAACAAACAGGTGAGCCCAGAAAACATAAAAGGTAAAGATCAATTCGTGAAGAATAGGGAAAATTCTGTAAGCAAAGGAGTATCAGAAGCAGGTATTGAACTGGAAAACATTCAAAAAGCTGCTGATCTTTTCAAAAATGCAAAGCGAATTGTAATCATTCACGGTCTAGACAGACCTCAGGATGCAGCCCCACAGGATATTGAAATTCTCGCTAATCTTACCCTTCTACTAAGAGATGCTGGAAAACAAACTGATATTCTTATGCCAAGACTAATAGCAAACACTGCAGGTCTTGAAGTTATGGGTGCCGATCCAGCATTTACAACTGGACGAATTCCTGTTGGTGAAAAAACTCTTCCTGGTGCAAAAACCAGTGAAGATCTAAGAAATATCCTTGAAGAAGGCAAACTTAAAGCTGCTTTCATCATAGGAGAGAACCCAATGGACTTCAACAGAACCGGTTCATGGTTCCAGAACTGTGATTTCATAGCAGCCATGGACTGGACTGATACTGAAACCACCATGGCAGCTGATGTTTCATTACCTGGATCAACATATCTTGAAACCCCTGGAACAAGATGTAACTACGAAGGCAATGTGATCTGTTTCAATGGAGCAGTCACCCCTGCAGCCGGCAAGACAGGAAGAGAAATTCTTGAATCACTTGCAGAAGCATTCAACATCAAGCTGAATGATGAAATGGATGAACTAATCCGCGAGAAGCTGGGAGACATGGTTCGTTTTTACTGGAATACCGGCGAAGACAGAAACTGGGATGGCAATGGCACCTTGGTACCTATTACACCAGATGCAAAGGCCTCTTCCATAGAACCACCGCTGACTCACAGCCAACAGTATCGCAAAGACATAAGAAAAGTTGGAACAGAAAGGTTCCGGGTACTCTAAAAAACCTGAAAACAAATCAGCGTCTGCCAAATGGTGGGCGCTGATTCTCAATAAGCACGTTTTGAAGAACTAATCGCTGCTAAACTTCACAGCTACAAGGTTTTCAAGAATTGTCTTTTTTAATACAGAGTTCACTCTGAGTTGCTTATGCTTTCCTCAAGAAATCTCTTCATTTCCTCTTTGCTTGGCAACTCCAGCTGATACCTTAAGACAAACAGGTTGTTGTCCATACCTGCAAGGGCGTACTCTATCAGTGCATTATCTTTCTTTGCGCATAGAAGAATACCTATAGGATTGTTGTCTTCTTCCTGCATCATGTTCTTTCGGTACCAGCTTACATATGTGTTAAGTTGACCAATGTTTTCGTGGGAAAACCTCTCAATTTTAAGATCAATCAACACATGGCACTTCAATATTCTGTGATAGAAAACCAGATCAACAAATCCGTACGTATCACCAATAAGAATTCGTTTCTGCCTAGTGCACTGTACAGCTTAATGTATCGGTATAATGCGCAGCTATCCTGGGCTCCAGTAAGGCACTGGTTTATGCGCATAGCACCGCTATGCAATTGAACTAGTAACGCCACTGGGGCTCTGGAGAGCCAGCAGGATGCGAAAGTTTAAGCTGTATAGTGTACAAAAGCCATGTCCAAGCTCCAGCAGGAAGTCCTGCAATTTGTCAAGCAGGGCA
>JAOZUR010000135.1 GCA_029938555.1 Candidatus Sabulitectum sp.
TGATTTTTTTCAGGTTTCAGCTTTAAGAAAACCAGAGTTTTCCTGTTTTATCAGCTATTGGCGTAAAAATGGCTGAAGCCGCAATTTTCATCACGACCTCGATACTCCTTCTACACATGGCAGATGAGCTAGTACTGTTATTGCATGCTTTTCCAATGATGTCAAGTGAGTGATATACTTTTGAGAAATATCTGTAATGGAATACTGAGATATTCTTGGGGAGAAGATTTATTCTGCAAAACCCCTGGTTTTAAGATTGAGCAAAGAAAACATGTAATTTGTAAAAAGTTAGAAGAAAAAATACGGCCGATTCGTAATTATGAAATCAGACATGAAACATGTGATGAATGTGAGTGTAAATAGTCTTGACTGTGACCTATTTAGCTTTTATAAATGGGTCATAGGTTGACCCAAATAAATAAAGGCAATGGGTCATTGAAAGGATAAATTTGAGCACATATATATGGGAGCTTCCTTCCTGGCCTGAATTTTATTGGAACAGTGATAACATACTTCTGCCTTTGGGAAGAGTAAGAAAACTTCAGGGCAAACTTTATGAAAAGGCGAAAAAAGTTGGATTTGACTTCGCCGCCGATCAGATCGAAAATGAGGTATTATCTACTTCTGCTATTGAAAATGTTAATGTAAATAGAGCCAATCTTCGTTCTTCTATAGCACTTATTCTTGGGATCCCGAGAGCAGGTACAGGAAAGCCAAGCAGATATACAGATGGATTAGTTGAAATGCTTCAAGATGCTACAAAGAATAGTTCTGAGCCTTTAACAGTAGAAAGACTTAAAAGCTGGCAAGCTGCTCTTTTCCCCACAGGTTATTCTGGACTTCACAGAATAATGGTTGGTGATTTTAGAAAAACGGGTGCTCTTATGGAGGTTGTATCAGGTCCGCCTGAAAATGAGACAGTTCATTTCCAAGCACCTCCATCTGACAGGGTTCAAATGGAAATGACTCGGTTCGTAGATTGGTTTAACGGGTCAGCTCATATAGATGGAATTGTTAGGGCCGCTCAAGCACACTTTTTTCTGGTTACTATTCATCCCTTTGAGGATGGTAATGGTCGCATAGCAAGAGTTTTGACTGATATGGCTCTTGCTCAAGATGAGAAATATGGAAGAAGGTTTTATAGTATTTCAACCCAAATACTTGCAGAAAGATCAGCATACTACGATGTTCTTGAAATCACCCAGAAAGGCCAAGGAGATATAACTGAGTGGTTGATCTGGTTCCTTGAGTGTATGGAGAAGGCTTTACAATCATCTTATAGTAAGATGCAATATGCCGAGGAAAGAGAAACATTCTGGTTGAACCTTGTAGGTGTTTCAATAAATCCCAGGCAGAGGAAAGTACTTAGAAAACTCTCTGAATCAGGCAAGAAAGGCTTTCAGGGCTTTCTTACAAACAGCAAATACAGAAATATGACAAAGACAACCCGAGAAACTGCAAAGAGGGATCTGGCAGATCTTCTTAAGAAAGGGATACTTCGAAGAGAACCTGGTGGAGGAAGAAGCGCAGCTTATTCTCTCATTTGGCCTGAGAAGAAATCTGAGTCAAAATGGTGACATAAGAAAAGCCCCCTGAAACAATCAAGGGACTTTCTGGCGCCTCGGTCGTGTGGCCCAACGCACTGTTTTCTGGTATGACAGGCTTTACAATGGATGATGACCGATTGAAGCAGGATCAAGATATTTTGAAGAACTTCTACAAAGAATCCGTGATATCAGAAGCAGTGAAAGAAACTTTTATCAAAAAGTAACAGATATTTACATTATTAGTACACTGTACAGTTTAATGTATCGGTATAATGCGCAGGTATCCTGGGCTCCAGTAAGGCACTGGTTTATGCGCATAGCACCGCTATGCAATTGAACTAGTAACGCCACTGGGGCTCTGGAGAGCCAGCAAGATGCGAAAGTTTAAGCTGTATAGTACACTAGTGCTCACGCCGGTCGAAACTTTACAGTGAAACCGGAGGAACAGTTTACATTTTTGCACTGAATTAATATTTACAAAACTGGTGTATCAAGTATTAATATTTTCTTCCTGACAAAGATGAGATAGTTAGATTGTTGTATTAACTCCGGTGATTCTGTAGCATTTGAAACCGGTGTTGACAGAAGGTGTCGGCATGATGACAAACGAGACCAGCCGCCTTTTCGCTCTGGGCTACGCCCTCCGCTACAAGGCGGCTGAAAAGGCAAGAAAGACAGGAGAAAGAGTCCACCTTAAAGAACACTGTTTGCTGTGTTGACAACCCGGGCCACTATACTTTCTCTTTTGCTCTTGCTATGCAATAGAGGTCGGTGTTTTTTTGTTTTAGAAGTTGGTTTATCGCTTTTTCATAGGATCGCTGTTTAGTTGTTTCATTACTTGGTTAGTTTTTCTTTTTTTTCTGTTTCTGTTGTTGCTTTGGTGTTTATGTAGATGTTTTGTCTGATGCCGGGGAAGTGTTTAATTTTTGTTGTGTTGATGTTTGCTTTTTTACATTGTTGTTTGGTGATAACTTCAGGGAGTAGAATGGTGGTTGAGAATTTGTTATAGATTGTAGTATTAACCCATTCGTAGTCTATTCTTGTTATGGAGGGGATGCCCGTCATCCACGCGGCAATTGGTAGAGATCGTGAACCAAGGCCAACGGCTCTTGTAATTTTGTGCTTCTTGATTAAGTGGGTTAATGATAGTGCTCGGCTGATGGTGCTTATGGCTTTACCGGCTATTTGGCTATGCTCTGAATCTTTGAATTTAAAGAATTGACGGTTGTGTAGTTGCATTAACTCCCAGGCTCTGCTTCTGCAATGGGGATTGCTGCTGGTATTTGAGGAGCATTATCTAAATCAAAGAGTATTTTTTCCTGCACAAAGCCTTCAATTCTTGTTAGTAGAAAACAGCACTCTTATTATAGTAATATCCACGGATTAAAGATAATCTTGACAATCGGTTGAAAAAACATATACTTAATAAAGAAAATATGGAAATTGGAGGTAGGCTATAAATACAATAAGTTTGAATATAGGTCGTCGTGTTAAAGAGCTTAGGGAATCATGGAGTA
>JAOZUR010000078.1 GCA_029938555.1 Candidatus Sabulitectum sp.
CAATACTCTTCAGCTTGGAATGCGTAATTACAGCTGGGAGAATGATGATGTTGATGAAGGCGGAACCGAAAGCTACAGCGATATGTATGTTAATTGGAGAATGAACTTCTAAGAAGTTTTTTCAATAAACAGAAAACCGGCTCTCTTTTGAGGGTCGGTTTTTTGTTTATCCGGTTTGGTGTCTGATAATAAGTATTAATATTTAGTGCGGTTTTTATGGGCTTTAGCTCTGGTTTCCCTCTTTTCTTTTTGTGTGTATAATGCACTTGCATATTTAGGTAATTATTTTAGAAAAGGGAGGGTATGATATGCAGGAAGAAAATATGGTTCCAGAGGTACCTGAAACTGAAGAAGCACAAGAGGAAGAATCTACAGCCACCACCCATGACAGAGAACTTTCCTGTCAGAATTGCGGTGCTCCGCTTGCATACATGGAAGGTGAGAATGTTATTACCTGCCCCTATTGTGGTACAGCCACCATGCTGGCCGGTTATGACAATATCGTTAAAATTGATGGTCATTCCATGCTGCCCATGGAAGTTAATGAGAATGGCGCAATCAGTGCTCTTACAACCTGGCTGGCTAAGGGATTTTACAGATCAAAAAGTTATGTTGCTTCTGCAAAAATTGAAACAGTAAAAGGGTTGATGCTGCCATACTGGATAGTTAAAAGTACTGCATCCACTTCATGGCACGGCAAAAATAAAAAAACCAGAACTACCGGATCTGGTGACAACAAAAAGACTCATACTTACTATGAGCCTGTAAGTGGTCGTTTCAGTGAAGATTTCACTTGGCCAGAGTATGCCCGTGAAACTTCTGATGAATTCTGGGGAATTGCAAATATTCAACCGGGGAAACAGTCAATCTTTCCCGATTGGGGAAAATTCTGGTTGAGATTCGGTGGTAGTAAGCAGAGTCCTAACCGAAATTTGCTTGAAGGGCAGATTCCTTTTGATATTGAAACTGTGAAAAACGCAGGTATGGCTGATGATCTTGTAAACGGGCAAATTACCCAGGAACGGGCTGAATCAAATGCTCGGGGTAATATCAAAGAACACCAGGCTAAAAAAGCGGAGTCAAAGGCTAATGTTCTTACTGATGTTGATACAACAGTGAATGTTAACAAAGTGGATCTTGTTTATGTACCAATGTGGGAAATGAAGTATTTTATCGATGGTAAAAAATACAGTGCCATTGTTAATGGAACAAAAGAAGAAGTACTTTCAGCAGAGTTCCCAGTGAGTAAAAAAGCTAAAATCACAATATTTGATGTTGTGTTAGGGATACCAGCTGCTGTTTCCGGATTTATAGGGTTTGGCCAGGGAAATCCTATTGCTAAATATGTTTTGTTTGCGCTTGTTGGGTTGATGCTGGCTTACAGCCTTACAAAAGGGCTAGGCAGTAAAAACTAATGATTGATATACCTGATGCAGCCCTTTCATGGACATATCTTCGAGCAGGTGGCCCTGGAGGGCAGCATCAGAATAAAACAGAATCAGCAGTTCAACTGCGATACAATATCGCTTTAGGAGGGCTTCCTCAGCAGGTAATTGCTCGATTGGAAAAACTTGCAGGGAAAAGATTAACTGATTCTGGAGATATTATCATCGAGTCCCGAAATCATCGTAGTCGTTTAATGAATACCAACTCAGCCCTTCGAAAACTAAAAGACCTTATTGTTTTAGCTCTGGTGGAACCTAAAAGAAGAAAACCTACCAGACCTACCAGGGCTTCCCGTGAAAAACGGCTGATTTCTAAAAAACAGCAATCCGAGAAAAAATCCGGTAGAAAAAAGCCACTTATCTGAAGGACTTAAATGCATTTCATAGATAACAGAAAACCCCGAACGATGATCTTCCTGTTAAGTGCAGTAGCACTTTTTACACGACTTTTGTTCATCGGCAGAAAGAGTTTCTGGATAGATGAATGCTTGGCATGGGGTGCCACCCAGATGAACTGGACAGAGATGTTCAGTTCGATTGCCTCAGGCACGCCCCATCCACCTATGGCTTTTATTCTTATGAAATTATCATCGATGTTAGCCGGAGGAACTGAAGGTGGTTTGCGCTTTTTGATTGCCCTGGTGGTTGCTTCAGCTGTTATTCCTGTGTTCAGACTTACTTCCAGAAAAACAACGGTAATCGGTGGATTTTGGGCGGGTATGATGTGGGCGTTATCACCTTTTGCTGTTTCCATTGGTCAAGAGGCTTGGGTGTATGGTTTTAATCTGGCCATATCTCTGTGGTTTGTTGATTTAGCAGATTTGGCATGGAGGGGGTCAGGCAAAGCATTTGCAGGTAGTTTAATTCTTGGTGTTGTGGGAATACTAACTCAGCATATTTTTGTTCTAACCATTGTTGTCAGTTGTATATTGTATTTTACAATACCTTCAGATAAAAGAATTCGATTCAAGAAGTTTGCTGTGGTGCCTGGTTTGTTAGCTGTTTTGTATGTGCCTTTATTCTTTTTCTTTGTTCCGCAGTTTTTCCAGAGAAGTGCCCGAATGGCTTCTGCTGGTATGGTATTTAGCTTTTCTAGATTGTTTGGTATTCAGTCTATTTCTCAGTTTTTTAGAATCCTTGCTGGTGGAATATTGCCAGATATGTCTTTGAATCTTCTTGATCGTCCTAGAATGCTTTCCGTTTATGCTCTAAATGCTGGGTTTGTTTTGTTTCTTACATTTTGGGCATACTTTACTAAAATATTGAAACCAGGAGATAGAAAGTATCTATGGTTTTGCTTGCTTGTTCCATTTGCTCTTTTTCTTACTGATACTCCAACAATTAGACAAATTTCAATACTCTGGATTCCATTTAGCATAACTTCTGCTGCGGTTTTTAGCAGGTACCGTTGGATGGGTATTGTTGTCTCTTTGTTGTGCCTTTTTGCTTTGATTCCATATTATCGTCTAACGACTTTTCCTTACCACCAAAGCGATTGGCGTACTGCAATTGCTGTGGTTGAATCCAACGCTTCCCCGGAAGATATTGTTGTGGTACTTGGTGGGAAATCAACCTCATTTGCCTGGTTGTTTTATTCCAACTCTGATCTTGAATGTCTTACCCCGTCTGGTAACAATCCTTTTGCTAGTGATATGTTTGATGATGATGGAGTTAGAACAAGAGTTGGTTTTAATCCAGAAGAATTTTTTGATAGTTTATTTGTAACAGGTACTAATCAGAAGGTTTGGGTGATTTTAGATTGTTGGGGTATTCCTACAATAAAAAGTGTTGCCGGTGACTATGACCTTATATTTTCCCAGTCAACAGGGCTAAAGATGGAGATTGGTTTATTGGAAAACAGAGCATTTTAGTAACAATATGTAACAAAATTTGCTAATTTGCTGTCAATTCGTTAACTTCCATGATCAGAATCAAAAAAATTGACTACCCTTGTGAGAGGGGGATTGGCTTGAAGCTATCTATTATTGCTGTTTCCAGACCAGTTGCTGTTACTGTTATTTCAATCGTTGCCGCAGTGTTAGGGGTGATTGCTGTTCTTCAGATGCCGGTTGATCTTCTTCCATCGGTAGAGTACCCCAGAATTACAATTGAAACCAGGTATCCTTCTTCCAGCCCTTACGAGGTGGAACGACTTGTTACAGATCCTCTCGAGGATGCTTTAGCTGGCGTAAGAGGGCTTCGATCGTATTCATCTCGTTCTTATGGTGATATGAGTAGAGTTACTCTGGAATTTGACTGGGGTGCCAATATGGATTACACCCGGTTAGAGGTCAGGGAAAAACTAGATGTTGCCAGCTGGTCATTACCGGATGCTGCTGAACGACCAACAATTGTAGACTATGATCCTTCAAGCAGACCTTTTATGGAAATTCTGTTAACCATGGATGGTGGCTGGACTGATATTACAGACTTTTCCAGGCGAGTAATAGCCACAAGAATTGAACAGGTTGATGGTGTTGCTGCTTGTGAAGTTGATGGAGAAGCTACCCCTGCTGTGTATGTAAGGCTGCGAGATGGGGTCATCGAAGAACTTGGAATTGACCCAGCTTCAATTGCTGCTTCTATAGGTGGGGCAAACGCAACATCTTCAGGTGGTCAGGTCAGAGACGGAGATAAAGAATTTTTCCTGTCTTTGCAGGGTGAATTTGAATCTTTGGAAGATATTGAAAATACAGTTGTGGGAACCTTGGGAACCACTCCGTTATTGCTTGGCTCAATTGCTGATATTTTTATTTCAGAGAAGCCTCCCACAGAGTGGGCTAGTTTCAATGGAGAAAGAGCCATCATTCTTCGTGTGAGAAAAATGGCTGAAGCAAACACTGTAGAGGTTGCCGGAGATGTTCATGAAATACTTGATGAACTTAACTTGGCCCACGAAAATGTTGATTTACAGGTTATTCAAAATGATGCCATATTTATTGAGGAATCTATAAATGGGGTTGTAGAGGCTCTTGTGCTTGGTGGAATCCTTGCATTTGGTGTGCTTTTCTTTTTCCTCCGTGACTGGAGAAGCCCTTTAATCCTCGGGCTTTCTTTACCTCTTAGTATTGCACTTGCACTTTTCTTTCTATATCTGGCAGGAGTTACAGTAAACATCATGTCACTTGGTGGTCTGGCTTTAGGGGCAGGTCTGCTTGTGGATAATGCTGTGGTGGTTCTTGAGGCAATATCCAGAAGGCGTGAAAAGGGTGAAGCTCGGGTAAGCGCTGCTACTTCAGGAACAGCCGAGGTTGGCCCTGCAATTGTTGCAAGTACCCTTACTACAATTATTGTTTTCTTCCCTGTTGTATACATGGAAGGAATCACAAGTCAGTTGTTCCGTGATCAGGCTTTAGCAGTTGGATCGGCTCTTTTGGCAAGTCTTCTTGTGGCAGTAACTGTTATTCCTGCGCTCGCTGCAAGAATCAGAAAAAACAAAGAAGCTGAAGATGTAACTGGTGGTTTGAAAAATAAGTATGCTGATTCAATGGATCGTATTCTTAACAAGCGGAAAAGAGTTTTGCTTGTTACTTTTCTGATCACAGCAGCAGCTTTTTGGGGGGCTACAAAACTTCCAATGCAGCTTCTTCCAGATACCCCTGCTGATCAGTTGGAAATGACTTTCAGTGCCCCGGAAGGCACTTCAATGAATCAACTTGTATTATTGTCAAATGCGGTGAATGAACTTGCATCTTTATCTGGCGCACAGTGGACCAGTGGTCGTGTTGGCGTCCGTGCAGATCAGGGTGTTGATGCTCTTTCGGTAAGTGATTTTGAAAATTCCAATGCTGCGCATAACGCAATTCTTCCCATTCGTGAAGCATGGGAAAAAGCGTTTAGCTTCCCGCTTCAGGTGGGTCCAAGAGGAACTCTTCTAGGAGAAATCCTTGGTGGTGGCAGTGGTTTCACTGTTTATGTTGAAGGTGAAAGTATAGATACAGATTTACAGGCTGCAACTCTTCTTGCCATGTCTGCGCAAAACGATATTGATGGTGTTATAAGTGCTGATGTGAATTTTTTGCCTGGAAAACCTGAGATAGTAGTACGCCCTGATCGAGAGCTTCTTGAGCTTCTTGGTATTTCTGTAAATGATGTTGCTGATTATCTTGAAAGCTTATCAAGAGGCATTGTTGCTACCACTTATTACAGGCAGGATGAAAAAATAGATGTAATGCTTCTGGCCGGTAGCGGTGAAGGTATTCCCATAGATTCTATTTTCCAGCGCTCGGTAGGTGTGGATGGTAACCTTATTCAGGTGGATAGGCTTGTTGATACCCATGTAAGACAAACACCTGGTTTCATTGAACACTATCAGGGCAACCGTGCTGTTGGTGTGTTTATTCAGGGCAGTGGAACGAATATGGCTGGTACTGCACAGCAGATCACAGATTTATCTGACTCTATTCTTCAGGGTGAGCCTATCAAGTTAAGAACAGGTGCCGAGATAGAAGAGATGGACAGAACTGCATCAAGCCTTATTCTTGCAGCATTGCTTGCTATTGCATTGGTGTATGTGCTTCTAGCAGTTCAATTTGAATCATTTATTGAACCATTTATTATTATGATAACAGTACCTCTTGGGGTTATTGGTGTTGTTGCTGGTTTGGCTATTTTTGGTCAGAGCTGGAATGCCTTGTCTGGCATCGGATTGGTAATACTATCTGGAATTGTGGTGAATGATGGAATTCTTCTTGTGGAACGAATTACTCAGCTTCGTCAGGCCGGTATGTCTGTTAAGCAAGCAGTGATTGATGCAGGTCGCGACAGGTTCCGACCTGTTCTTATGACCACTGTTACCACAGTGCTTGGTCTTTTGCCGATGGCCATTGGTTTTGGTGAAGGAGCAGCATTAAGACAGCCTCTTGCAATTGCTGTTATTTGTGGAATTACAGTTGCAACTTTACTTACTCTTGTGATAGTCCCAGTTCTTTACAGTGTACTTATAAGAGAGAAGAGCACCTCGTGATAGCCGGGATTCTTAAACGCCCCAGGGGAACGGCGATTATCTATTTCGCACTTCTCGGGCTTGCTGCTGTGAGTTTCTTCAGAATCCCTATCGAGGGTTCTCCAGACACTACTTTGCCAGAGTTAAATGCAGTTACCGGTTGGTATGGTGCAGATCCTGAGGCTGTTTGTGAGCAGGTTACCAGACCGATAGAGGAAGCCGCCCGACAACTTCGCGGAGTAAGAGATGTTTCGTCTACTTCCAGCGAGGGAAGAAGCATTGTTACCGTTTCTTTTGCACAGGGAACTGATATGGATGTGGCTTCCATGGAGCTTACCGAAAGAATCTCTATGATTCGTGATGATCTACCGAATAATGTTTCAGCAAGCACTATCACTCAGGCCATTCCACGAGAAATGGAAAGTGAAGGTTTTCTTGTTTACGCCATTACCGGTGCCGAGAAATCGATACTTAAAAATCTTGCCGAGGATGTTGTTGTTCCTTTTCTTGAGCGAATTGATGGTGTAAGTTCTGTTATTGTAGAGGGGCTTGGTACAGAAGAAATTCTTATTGATATCGACACAGAAGCTCTCAAATCTCTTGACCTTACTTTAGCACAGGTGGTTTCTTCAATACAGAATGGTATTGTTGACAGGAATGTCGGTGTAGTTACCGATTCAACCGCCCTTGAGTCAGTATTGCGAGTATCCAGTGTTCCCATGTCACTTTGGGAAATGGAACAACTGGTTGTTAAACGCAGCGGTTCAAATTTCATTACCCTTAATGATATTTCCCACGGTATTTACCAGAGTTATTCTGAAAATTCAGGAGTGATTTTCAGGTACAATGGTCTTGATCAAATCACAATGGAGCTTGACCGTGCACCAGGCAGTAATGCTGTACGAGTTGCAGGTATTGTTAAAGATGAAGTGGAATTGATTCAGGAAGAACTTCCCGAAGAGATTAAGTTGGATCTTATTGAAGATGGAACCGAGACTATAACTGATGATTTAAGCGCTCTTTCATGGCGTGCTTTGGTTTCTCTTGGGTTGATAATGCTGGTTCTTATTCTTCTTAATCCCAGCCCTCTTACTACTCCACTGATTCTTAGTTCAATTGTATTCAGTAGTGCTCTTGCAGTAACCGCTGTATTCCTGGCAGGTTACAGTATAAATGTACTTACTCTTAGTGCTCTTGCCATAGCATTCGGGTTATTGGTAGATGGAGCTGTTGTTGTTATGGAGGCCATTGCTTACAGACGCCGACAGGGCATGAGCCCTATTGAGGCTGCTACTCAGGGGGCAAAAGAAGTGGCCATGCCTGTTCTTGGTGGAATACTTACAACGCTTGTTGCTCTTGTTCCCCTACTAGCAAGCGATGGAGTTCTTAAAATTTACTACAAACCGTTTGCTTTTACAGTTACAGCCACACTGCTTGCCTCTTATGCTGTGTGTCTTACATTTGTACCTTCTATTGCAGGGCATTGGAAAAAAGGTAACTGGTATCGTCAGCGTAAGTGGGACAGGGCTCTTGCAAAAGCAGTCTCAGTTCTTCATCACATACCTTGGATTCCAGTGATTGTAACGTTTCTTCTAATTGCCGGTTCAGTTTATGTACTAATAGCAAAGGTTGAACATGGACAGACCTGGAATTTTGGTGGTACCCGAGATTATTTAAATGTTTTTTATTCCTTCCCACCTGGAACACCTCAGGAAATCTCTGACAATGTGGCCATGCAGTTTGAAGAGATAATTACCGGAAATGATGGTGTTATATCAACACGAACAACTGTTTATGGTGAAACAGGTGTGATTTACGCCTCATTTTCAGACGAAGCTTTGCTTGATGGCTCTGCCTTGCAATGTGAAGCTGAAGCCATGGCTCTTGCAACCACAGTTGGTGGTGTGAGCAGAATATGGGTTTCAGGTATTAGCCCTGAAGGTTACTGGCGTACTACTTCCAGTGCAGGAATGATGCAGACTGTAGAATTGCGTGGTTTTGATTATGAGGGATTGAAGGGCATTGCCCTGAATCTAAAAACGCTTCTTGAGCGACATCCCAGGGTTGAGGAAGTTGATATTAATTGGAATGGCAGAACTCCTGATCGGGATCAGTTGGCCATAGTTTTTGATCGTATTGAATTGGCTGATCTTGGTATAAATCCGTATCAGCTAGTAATGGCTCTTCGATATAATATGGCTGGTGGTTACGGAGCGCAGGTGCGAATCGGTGATCAGACCACAGACTTAACCTTCCGTCTGGAAGGTCAGAAAGATCCAGAGCTAAGTGATATTCTAGAAAGTAGAATAGCCACAAGAGATGGTTTTATGCGCATGGAAGAAATTATCAGCATAGATACTATTGCTGTTCAGGGTTCAGTGGTAAGAGAAGATGGTGAATATGTAAGAAATGTAGCCTACTCTTTTATGGGAGCCGAGCGAATGGCAGCGAGATTCCGAAATTCTTTACTCACAAGCCTTGAACTTCCATCAGGGTACAGAGTTTATGAAGACACAACATTTCTTCCAGACTGGTTGGCAGAAGAAGAAGGAATGGATATGAATCTTCTTGTGATTCTTTCCATAATTGCTGTGTTTGCAGTTACTGCCATTGTTTTTGAGAGTTTTACAGCACCTCTTTATGTTCTTGCAGTAATCCCCATGGCTTTAGTTGGGGTGGCTGCAGGTTTCTGGGCATTTGATAGAATTTTCAGCCCAGAGGCTTATGTTGGAAGTGTATTCCTTGTTGGAATTGCAGTGAATAATTCAATTCTTTTAATAGATAGTTTCGAAAAGAAGAAAAGGGCAGGCATGGATCTGCGCAAAGCGGTTGATGAGGTTGTAAGTGAAAGATTACGACCTATTCTACAAACCACCGCCACTACCATACTGGGGCTTCTTCCTCTGGTTATCTGGCCTATATCAAGCCAGGACCGATGGGAAACTTTAGCGTTTACAGTTGTGTGTGGTATGGTTGTTTCAACCCCCCTTGTGCTTATTACTTTGCCAGCTCTTATTCAGATCACTTCTCGGAGGAGGAAAAAACATGTTCCGGAGAATTAGTATTTTTCTGTTAGCCTTTAGTTTCGTTCTTTTCTCTGGATGTGCAGAGGAGGAAGTACTCGAGAGAGAAGCTTTAGAGCCTTCACCTCTTCCTGTCACCGCATCTGTAGCACGAATTGATGTTCTTTTTGAGGTAATTACCTCAACTGGAAGAGTTTCCAGTAGAAGAACACAGAGTCTTACGGCCCAGATACAAGGTGAGGTAGTTCAGGCACCTGAGTTTGCAGGTGAAGAATTTTCTGAGGGATCTGTAATCTTCAGAGTAGCAAGCGGGCAGCATGCGTCTAATCTGTCATCAGCAAACAGTGAATACCGTAATGCTGAAGCACTGTATCAATTCGAAATTGATAATTATAGAGGTGATATCACCGATGGAGTAAGAAGCATGCTCAGGCAGACAACAGGCCTTGAGTCTGCATCTGCAAGCCTGGCGAGCGCCAGAACTCAGTACGGTAACTCTGCTGTTTCAGCAGGTTTTAACGGTGTCATTTCAGATGTTACCGCCCAAGAGGGTATGACCGTTTATCCCGGTTCACCATTGGGAACTCTTGTTGATCCATGGAGCCTTCAGGTAGAGGTTGATCTGGACGAAAGACAACTTGCTCAGTGTGCACCTGGTTTGAAAGCTTTTGTGATTATTCCATCTTTGAATGATACAGTTCTTGTTGGGGAAGTTAGATCGGTTTCACCTGTCATTGATCCTAATTTCAGATCAGGTACTGTTGTTGTAGATGTGCCTCATATCCCTAATCTTCGTCCAGGAGCCACAGCCAGAACAGAAATTGTTGTTGCCGAGCACGAAGGTTCACTGATTATCCCTGAACAGGCTGTTCTTATCCGTGATGACCGCCCTATGGTTTTCCGTGTATTAGATGGCCATGCTGATTGGGTATATGTAACTCTGGGGCCTGCCGGTCGTGGTTATGTTGCAATTATTGATAATCTTTCAGAGGGTGAATCAGTTATTACAAGCGGTCACTATTCCCTTGCCCACGATGCACCTGTGGCTGTGGTAAATTAATAAATTTTTGTACATAGCATTAGCAAAACCCCGGTTTTTAAACCGGGGTTTTGATGTATCTCACATTCATCACTAGAATTCTATGGATTTTCCTAATATCATTTTACCTCAATTTTGAAATTGATACACCAGAGTATTTACTCTGAGATCCCTTTTCAATCTGTTTTTCTTCATTAATCAAATGATTGTAAAATACAACCACATATGTACTTGCTAAAGTATATAGGCTTTTGAATGTAAGTAACATACTGTCAATTTAGACGTTATGCAATAGTAAAGGAATAGCAATGCACACTAATACATTAATTGATAACCTATTTCCACACGGTATTGATAATAAAAAAATTAGCCATCTAGGTATTGCCGCTCAGTATTGTAGAAAAATCAAATTGGTTGATATAATTAATCAGGCAATACCAGGTAAAAGAAAAATTGATATAGGAACCATGATTCAGGCACTGGTTTTGGATACTCT
>JAOZUR010000136.1 GCA_029938555.1 Candidatus Sabulitectum sp.
TAAATAGACCATCAAAAAGCCCCCGGAAAACCGGGGGCTTTTTAGTTTATAAAAGCTTATTCATTTATCCTCAGGAAGACACAAATTCCAATGAAAATTCAATAGTCAATCCTCTGTAAGCAACTTCATTCAACAAAAGATCTTCAATTGCCTGGCAAACTTCATCAGCAAACTCACTACTTTCAGTAAAGTTCTGAAGCAATTCTACAGTAACATTACCATCACCTGTTGGAAATGTGAGGCGAAGTATAAGCATTCCATCTTCAACCTCTTCTTGTGTATCGAAAACAGCAGCAGAAGTGTTCAATATGGATGAAACAAGCTGGTTCTGTTCTGTTTCATCAAGCACAGAAGGTGAAACCGCAAAAGAAAGCATCACCACTGTGGCACCAGATTCAAGTGTTACAAACTGATCTCTCTCCTGGGATACAAAAGTTTCAACAGTAGAAACCTCTTCATCGGGAATTACTACTGGGGCAGGGGCACTAGCCACTGGCATAGTTCTAACTTCATCTCTTGTAACCACAGATACTGAAGACGTTACATTCCGAAGTATAAGCCTCCTGGTGTCTGTTACAGTAATTACTGTTGCCCCGACAGACTCAGCAGCAAGACCGCCTGTACTGCTTCCAAATGTACCGTCATAACTCATGCCCTCAGGCATATTTACTGGTATCTCAATATTAATATTGTTCCCAAATTCATCAGTTCTCACTTCTTCACTCACAGCAACAAACGATGTATAATCACTTAACAACTGGTATGTTAGAGCTGTTTCAGTAATCTGATTTATTAAACCATTGTCTATTTCCTCATCATTACCGGTATCAAGCAGATATCGCTCAAGCTGATGTATCTTCTGCCTAGCCCAATATGAAGCTATTGCCTGATTGTCTTCCTCATGAAAGGGAAGTTCCACCCTGAATCGTTCGCTCCATCTATCCTCACCTATGTATCCAGAAACTTTTACTCTGGCAGAGCCTCCTCCAGAATATCTGCCAACAATAAATAGTGGTTCACCTGGATAAAGATTTGGTGTTTCTTCAGGGAACACATCTGAAATGGATAGATCACCCCAGTCGAACACAATATCCCTTATTACAGCTCCAGCCAACTGATCCCTGATTCTGGATGCTGCGATGCTTGGGTCTTCCTGAAGGGCTACATAAAATGAATTCCCGTCGCCTTCTTCTGCAAGAGCATCAAGCAAGTACCTATTGGGTGCAGCGCCTACACCAACACTCCAAAGAAGAGTTCTTGTTCCTATTGAATTTCTAACTACTCTCAGAACTCCGCTTTCATTGCCGATCTGTCCATCGGTTATAAAAATTACATACCTATCGTATTCAGGGTCTTCCGGATAACCCAAAGCAACCCTAACACCACTTAACATCTCGCTACCACCAATACCACTCATCAGTTCAACATAGGCAAGACCAAGATTTACATTTCTTCGAGTTGCCTGTATGGGTGCTTCTGAAAAAGTAGAAGCGTCATTGCTGAACTTAACAATCTGAAAGGTATCATCTGTACTCATATTCCTCATAAAATGTCTCATGGTTTCCTTGGCAACCGCCATGGGCTGGCCTTCCATTGAGCCGGAACAATCAACAACGAATACATACTCTCTGGGAAAATAATTTTCAGTGGAAAGGTCTTCTTCCGGTTTAAGTACAAGCATGAAGTGTCCAACATGATCCTCATGTGTCGCAAGAATCCCGGTTTCTCGTCTATTGGAACTAACATTATACCTAAGTACAAAATCCCTGTTTGGAATAACTTCATCACCCTCCAGAGAAACACTTACAACGTCATTATCTTCGCTAACAAGTATCTCATGATTCACAGAAGTAATGTCATAAACGGGAATACCGACATTAATTGTTACGGAAAGGTCAATGCTATAGCCGCTTCTTTTTCCTTCAGGATAAACCGAAGGATTAATTCTGTCAGCATCGGGTACTTGATCTGTTGGGTCGCTCCATCCCATTTCACCTTGCCCGATAGGATTACCTGGTATGTATTTGGGAGCAACAACCATTGGAAATACAAGCTCAAATTCATTCTCATATATATTCACAGGTGCTACATAACTTATTTCAACAGTAATGCTGTCTCCCGGAAGAATATTCCCCAATTTTTGAGTGAAAACATTTGGGCGTTGTTGAACAAGAAGTCCTGCCGTTCTTCCCTCTTCCACTGCCTCAGTATAAATTTCAGAAGCAATCTCTTTTTCATATACATGCCCCTCAATAAGCTTATCTCCAATGTAAACATTCATTTGATCAACAGCTCCGTTATTGGGTAACGGAAATACGTAAGTAACATCAATTGGAGTATCAAAGGGGTTTCCATAAACCTGTCTGACTACTGCTCTTTGCAAATTCCCTGAAACAGTAATAGATGCACTGGTATGTTCAAGCGGCAAATCTGTAACAGTAAGATTTTCCCTGTGTACAAGTATTCTTCCGCACATTGGCTCTTCATCTATAATTACGGCTTGAAGATAAACTCCAAATATTTCTGGTCCTCCAAAATCATAAACCGTAATCTGATTCTCAAAAACTTCTATTCCATCAATTGTTCTTTCACCCATTCCAACCATTCCAGCCCGAAGAGAATAATTACCGGGTTCAAGATTCTCAATAAGGTATTCACCTCTTGCATTTGTCATTGTGCCAAAGGAAGTACCTAGTATCATTACAGTAGCCCCTATAAGAGGGTTGCCGTCTGTATCACAAACATGTCCACTAATTGCTCCACCCATTAAAGAAGAAACAAAAACAAAAATCACCACACAAAAGCACCTAACCATGGCAAGACCTCCAAATCAGTTTATTGACAATAATCTTATAAACTCAACTAATTAACTTTTGAAATATCACTCAATAAATAGTAGAAAGCAACCTGTTTCTCAAAATCTTCTTATGGAACCTTGCTTATTGCAAGGGCTGAAGTAAATACTAATCAAATAATTCTATATTTGCACAGAATAGAAAACAATACATAATACTCTTGA
>JAOZUR010000137.1 GCA_029938555.1 Candidatus Sabulitectum sp.
CTAGGAGCTTGTCTGACAATAGACATTGTGCAGTAGCACCTCATGGGCGAGATAGAATTTTTACGGATTTGCGGAGAATAGCACCGCTATTTGACAATAATCAGTAAGGATTGTAGCCGTTCGTGTGGTAGCTAATGTCGATGTTGTATTCTCGGGCAGGCTCCCATGTCCTTGCAAACCACAGTGCCACCTGGTTTTGTGATTCTTACCATTTCTTGGATGGCTTTCTCGGGAAACTCTAGATGCTGCAAAAGAGTTTGGCACATTGAAACATCTACTGTGTTATCTGCTAAGGGAATACGGTAACAGTCTCCTGTTACAAAGGAAACGATTCCACCCTCTGACCAGAATTTTGAATTCTCAGTTGCTTCAAGCACCAATTCAGAGGAACAATCAATGCCTGTGTAAGAACCACCTTGGCCAAAATACTTCCAGTAAGTCCAACCTAGATAACCAAGACCGCACCCAATATCGGCAACAGCCATTCCCGGTGATAATCCAATAACTGAAGCAAGTCTTTCAATTTGTGACGGATGCCACATGTACTTGCGTTCTTCAATGATCTGCCATTTATGGTCGCTATCGGCCCATTTATTCATTTCAGTCAAGTTGTTGCTCCTTTCTGTACTACAATGTAATCAGGATATGTACATGTTCATCATGCCAAATTCCTGAATGGCTAGTGTGGGTTAATGGTGACTTTGACCATTAAGGGTTTGCTGGAGTATAAGTTCCACCGTAGTGATCCTAATGGCATTTATGTTTCACAAACCAATATCCCAATTCACGCTTACAAGGCAAAAGTTCTCAAAAGTAAAAATGATTGATCTCGATGTGTCGGTGCACTGGTAAGAATTGTAAAGCAATCCTTCGCTTTTCCATTCAGAGTATTCACTTCCGAATAATCTGTGAATACTTCTTTGTTTCATGCCAATCTGAATTCCATAATCATATAAGTATGCGTCTGATGTGACTTTAATGTATGTAATTGCTTTCTACTTGTTTGATTCAAGATTACACTGATAATAATGCACTTCAAACTCTGGATATATATATCTAATGTAACTATCAAGATAATCATCACGATTATGATTATATATATCATCCTCAGTTCTTTCCAAGGGAGTTCCGAATTGCTGCAAGAGGTTATTTTCGTCTGTATCTGGACTAACAACAATTCCCTGCATACCAAGGTCATCAATGGTAGTATGTGGTAGAACTGTAGCTTCTCTTGTGCAGGCGGATAGGGCCAAGGAAATAACCATAATCATCATAAATAGAGTTTTAGTAGTAATCATGTATTTCTCCTTTTGTATCAAAGTAACAGGTGGCAATTTCACTGCAATCATTTGTAGAGGCTTTATTTCTCTTTGAACATTGTGGTCATGTATGGGCAAAACCCCATTTTTTCCCAAAATCTCTGAGAAATAGGATTTACATTTGCTATTCTGAGTTCTACTCTCTCAATTTCTTTTTCATTGAACCAGTCCATTGATTGTTTGAAGAGAGCTTCTCCGATCCCCTGTCTACGATACTCATCTGTTACAACTGCATCTGAGATCATTCCAAATTTCTTCATATTAAACACTGGAGGGTATTCGGATATCTGAATTTTGATGTATCCCAATATATTGCCGTCTGAATCTGCAACAAATAGTTTTGAGTTATCAGACCCCATTTCCTTTGTGGTCCATTCAAGGAAACTCTGGTGACCATCTTGAGACCTGGTGAAGAATGAATCCAGATTGCTGTGGAAATCCATTATGTTTTTCCAGAGTTCAACAATTCTTGGTAAATCATTTCGTGTTGCTTCACGGATTTTTACATTGTTTTGCATTTCATTTCCTCATTTCAACAATATGGTTATGTCTTCTTCTTCTTTATGGAATATATCGCATGATCATGAATTTGATTATTTACTTTTCCTGAATTTGATATTATTCCTTCAAGCACTAAGCCAAGGCGTTCGCAGACTTTTCGACTTGGTCTATTGTTTTTTGCTACACTAATCTGGACTGTATCCATTTGCATGTTTTGAAACGCATTGTCAATTAAGAAGTTACATGATCGAGTTATTATCCCATTACCTTGATATCTTGAAGATAACCAATAGCCAATTTCAACTTTTTGTAAAGATTGATCTATGAGGTTGTAGCCAATAAGACCAACAATGTTCTGTTGATATTCGATAACGCAAGTCATCATAGTACCATTTGCATACTTTGAAATAGAATCTTTAATGAAGTGCTTAGTGTCATCAGATGATTTTGTGGAATTCACCCACGGTAACCATTTTGATAAATAGGTGCGATCAGAATCCACAAGCTTGAAGATATCTTCCGCAAGGGATTCATGAAGAAAGACCAATTGAATTTCAGAATCAACCATATGCTTAAATAACATTCTTTTCCTTTCTGACATAATACTTAGACTCAATGGATTGTTGTGAGTTTTGCCCATAGTCTGGTGGCGATTCCACAACAACTGATTGTTATATCATATTCTGATTTCTTAGATCAAAGAAGTATCCAATTCCATTGTATTCTGATTTCAAATGTTCTGGAAATATAAATCGTTTTGAGATAATATTTTTAACGCAGAATTCCTTCATAACCAGAACAGTACTTACGCTCTTGGCTACTGTTTCTGGATTTGCAATTATCTCTACGATTTTATCATACTTGTATACAACACCAGTACTCTGTATTCCTTAATACTTTGGTATAATGCGAAACTATAGGGTTTGCAGAGCACAAGGATCTGAAAGGATGTTTTGTGTATTCAGAAACAATAATGAATGAGGCAAGTCAGTGGAGGATAAATTTGTCCCGCACGCTTGCAGGGTTTTACAGTTCTCACAGGAATGTAAAGATGGTCTGCCTGGGTGGATCTTCATCCAAGGGTATAGCTGATGATTTCTCTGACCTGGATATAATTGTTTACTGGAATGAAATGGATGAGGACTGGATCAGGGCAGAGCCATTGAA